>JAHZJA010000388.1 GCA_022601155.1 Deltaproteobacteria bacterium
ACCCTGCGGGTGCCCAAGACGCTCGGCAAGGACAACCACAAGCTCGTCGCCGACAGTCCGCTGCTGCTCGCCGCGCTGCTCACCCGCGAGGAGTACCAGCCCGACAAGCTCTCGGGGCTGTACAGCCTGCTCGGCCTGGACATGGCCATCGAGAACATCTGGCTGACGACCGTCGATCTGGGCATGGGCATCCAGTTCGTGTCGACCCCGATGGAGTTCCCCGACGCCTGGGCGGAGCTGTCGACGTTGCTGCATGTCCCCGAAGACCTCGAGCTGATCGCGGTGTATCGGCTGGGCTACCTGCCGGCCGACGCCAAGCGCCCTTCCATCGACTGGACCAGCCGACACCGCAAGCGCCTGTCGCAGTTCGTGTACCGCGACAGCTGCCAGACTCCCGAGGCCGACGTGGAGGAGGAGGCTTGAGCGCCCCAATCCATATCGGGGGGGTGGGCACCGCCGTCACCGACAACCCTCTGCCCCAGGCCGAGGCGGCGGCCTTCGCTTCGCGGTTCTTCGGCGACATTCCACCGCGGGTGCGGGCCACCTTCGACAACGCGGGGATCGAGCAGCGCCAGCTCGCCCGCCCCATCTCCTGGTACGAGAGCCCGCGGTCGTTCCCCGAGAAGAACGCGGTCTACCAAGAGGTCGTGCTGTCGCTGTCCGAGCGTGCGGCCCAGGCCGCGCTCGCGAAGGCGCAGCTGGCTCCCGGGGCCATCGCCGCGGTTGTGTTCGTGTCGTCGACAGGCGTGGCGACACCCAGCCTCGACGCACGGCTGTCCCAACAGCTGGACCTCCCCGCGCACGTGATGCGGGTTCCGCTGTGGGGCCTGGGTTGTGCTGGCGGTGGTGCAGGGCTGGCCCGAGCGGCCGCCCTCGTGCGTGGGCTCGACGCCCCCGTGCTGTTGGTGTGCGCCGAGGCCTGCAGCGTGACCTTCGTACACGGCGACCACCGCAAGGCGGCCGTGGTGGCCACCGCCCTGTTCGGCGATGGAGCGGCCGCGGCCGTGCTGCTGCCAGGCGAGGGACCGGGACCCCGCGTCCTCGATGGTCTGTCCCACCTCATCCCGCACAGCGAAGCGGTGATGGGCTGGGATCTGTGTGACGAAGGCCTGGCCGTCCGCTTCTCGCCCGAGATTCCCGCCATCACCCACCAGCTGGCACCCGTCATCGTGCAGCAGGCGATGGAGCGCCAGGGCTTGTCCGCGCCGCCCGCTCGGCTGACGTTGCACCCCGGCGGACCCAAGGTCATCGCCGCCTACGAGCAAGCCCTCGCCTTGCCCTCGGGGACACTCGCCGACGAGCGGGCCGTGCTGCGGGACCACGGCAATATGTCGTCACCGACGGTGTTGTTCGTGCTGGAGCGCGCGCTCGCCAACCCTCCCGCCTCCGGAGACTACGGACTGGTGCTGGGCCTGGGCCCCGGCTTTTGTGCCGAGGGAGTCGTGGTGCGCTGGTGACCCCACAGCTGTGGCTGGGAGGACTTTGGGCGGTCGTCGTGCTCCAGCGGTTGACCGAGCTCCGGCTCGCCAAGCGCAACGAGGCTTGGGCGCGTGGGCGTGGTGCCGTCGAGTATGGCGCGGGGCACTATCCTGTGTTCTTCGTGCTGCACACGGGGTGGCTGCTGGCGTGGCCGCTCGAGGCGTGGCTGACCGGACCTCAGCTGGCCACGGGCTTCATCGGATGGCTGGCCATGTTCGCGGCCGCCGAGATGCTTCGCTACTGGGCGATCACCTCGCTCGGACGGCGGTGGAACACCCGCATCCTGGTCCTCCAGGGGCTGCCGCTGGTCCGTCGGGGCCCCTACCGCGTCATCCCCCACCCCAACTACCTCGCCGTCATCCTCGAGCTCGCCGCGCTTCCGTTGGCCTTCGGCGCCTACTGGACCGCCGCGGTGGTGGGTGCGCTCAACCTCGTGGTGCTGCTGGCAATCCGCATCCCCGCCGAGCGTCGCGCTCTGGATGCTGCGGCACGAGCAACCCCCAGCTCATGACGCGTCGGCGTCATGCGGGCGCCTTCGCCCCGCCAGCAGCGCGGGCAGTACGGTGAGGTCGGCCAGCAGCGCGGCGACCAGCACGATGGCCCCCAGCGCACCGAGCAGCCGCAGCGGCGGGAACGACGAGACGACCTGCACCCCCAGGCCCAGCCCCAGCGCAACCGTCGAGACGACGATGGCGCTTCCGCTGGAGTCCGCGGCGCGCAGCACCGCCTCGCTCGGGCTCGCGCCGCGCATCTGTTCCTCCCGCGTACGCGCCACGATGTGCACCGTGTCGTCGACCGCGATTCCCAGCGCCACCGCCACGATCACCGCGGCGAGCGGATCGATCGTCAGGCCCAGGCCATAGAGCACCGCTCCGCCCACCAACAGCGGCAGGACATTGACCGGGATCGCCAGCAGTGCCACCCGAAGGCCACGAAAGGCGAGGGCGATGATGAGCGTGACCACCACCAACAATCCCAGCAGGCCTCCACGCAGCTGCTCGGCGATGCGGTTGACGCCTTGGTAGGCCAACAGCGAGGTCCCCGTGACCACCGCCCGCACGCCGCTGTGCGACTGCACCCGCACCCGGACACGGGCCGCGAACTCTGCGAACGCTCGGCCTCCAATGTCGGCCGTGTGCAGGGTCAGGCGGACCCGCGCGCCGTCCTCACGGACCGCATCAGCGCCCGGCGTGCGGGGACTCGACACCCAGCGCACCTGCGGCTGCTGCTCGCTCCACCGCACCACGGCCTCGACCGTGGCTGGGTCGACCACGCCTCGCTCCGCCGCAAGCTCGACCTCCAGCCCGAGGATGCCCCCCAGGTGCTCGTCGATCACATCACTCGCCTGACGCACGGGATGTTCGGCGTCGAGCAGCTCCCCCAGGCGGTTGTCGACCACCAGCCGGGATGACGCCCACCCGGCGCCGAGCAGCACCACTGCGCCCCCCACCAGCACCGCCGTGCGATGTCGGATCGAGGCGGCCGCCAGCGCACGGGGCCACCCTCCGGTTGGGGGCCCAGAGCGCGGGCGCGGGCGCGGGTCCATCCATGCACAGACCAGCGGTACGACGACCATCACCGACACGAAGCTCAGCGCCACCCCCAGCGCACCAAAGGCCCCGAAGCGTCGCAGAATGGAGACGTCCACGACCAGCAACGAAAGCAGCCCCGCGGCAGTGGTGATGCTGGTCAGCATGCACGCCACCCCCACCTCCGCCGATGCACGAACGACGGCCGCGTCGCGCTCGGTCGTCGACACGACCCCCTCGCCCCGCTCCTCGTGGATCCGCGCCAGGTAGTGCACCGCATCGGCCACGGCGATCACGGGCAGCAACGTAAAGAAGGCCTGATTGATCAGCCCGATGGGCTCCTCCATCCACCCCATCACGCCGACCAGCACACCCATGGGCAGCCCGGCGGCCAGCAGCACGGTCACCACCGCGTGCACCCGGCGATGGATCCAGGCCAAGACGATGCCGATGAGCGCGAACACCAGCGGCCCCAGGATCATCTGGTCGCGCAGCGCGAGCGAGAAGAACGCCGATCGCACGGCCGGCACCCCGGCGATCGTCAGACGTAGCCCGGCCGTCCACTCCGCCGAGGCGACGACCGAGGCGATGGGCTCGACCACCGCCACCGTCGCGCCCAGGTCGTCGGAGCTGGTCTCCAGCGTGACCACCACCACCGTCCGGCGACCATCGGACGACAGCAGGGCGGGCACGGCCGCGGTGCCCTCGAGCATCGACGCCGTCACCCCGGAGGGGATCAGCTCGGTCGGCGTCATCACCCGCTCTACTCCAGGGACGTCTCGCAGCGCGCCCGCAAGGCGGTCCAGCGCCGCCCGGCTCGGTGCCGACAGCACATCATCGCCCTGCGCGAGCACGAGCAGCGTCGCGTCGTCCGGCCCCCAGCGGGCGATGAACTCGTCGAGCACCGCCACCTCGCCCGCACCTTCGTCCGCCGTGCCGTAAAAGCCGCGCGACGAGAACGACAACGAGATCCTCGTCGCCCCGATCGCGGCGAACCCGAGCACCAGCACCACGAGAGCCACCGCCAGCCGCCGATGCGCCAGCACCCACGCGGTCACCCGCGCCATCGCGGCGGCGACGAAGGACGAGGACCTCACGGTTCGAGAGTGTACGCGTCAAACCGGCCTCGTCTCGGGCGCCCTCCGCGAGATCGTTCGCCCGCGGACCCAGCGGCACCGCCAACCGCTCGGCGGGCGCGCGTGCACGGACCGGTCGTGTCCCAAGCCAGCCGCCATCCCCGAGCACACGCCATCCACTGCGATCGTCGGGCCGTACGGAGCGCATCGACACGCGGGTCCATCGAGGCGGCGATAGCCCTGACCATGGTGGGGTATCGTCATTCCGTGCCCGCCCAGCTCCGTGATCCAGCACCGCGATCGTCAGCCCACCGCACAGGCCCGACCGCAGCCACCTCGGGCGCTCGCCGGGGTGCTCCCATCCTCGCCGTGGCCGTGATGTTGGGTGCGTGCGCGACCGCAGCCACGCCCGCCAGCCCCCCGGTACCGACCGAGGCTCAGGCCCTGCTCGCCACCGAGACGTCGCCCACTCGAAAGAGCGCGGTCGAGAACGGGCTCCGTGCGCCCGTGGCCGTGGCCGGAGCGCCGGACCCTGGCGCGAACATTCGAGATCGCATGGCCTACTACGGCGTGCCTGCCGTCTCCATCGCCGTCGCCATCGATGGGAAGCTCGCCTGGGCCGACGGCTATGGTGAGGGCATCGACGCAAGCACGGTGTTTCAAGCCGCGTCGATGTCCAAGGCGGTCGCGGCGACGGGTATCGTCACGCTGGCCGCCCGCGAGGGCCTCGATATCGACGCCGACATCACGCCTCATCTCGGCGCGTTCGACCTTGCCGCGGTCAATCCCAAGGGAGTGACCGTCACGCTTCGCAAGCTCCTGTCCCACACTGCGGGAGCGACGGTGTCCGGTTTTCCCGGCTACGCGACGGGCAAGACCATCCCCTCCAACCTCGAGGTGGTCGCGGGCTCGGACCACACCAACACCGATCCCGTGACGATCGATCTGCAAGCGCCCAACGCGTTTCGCTACTCGGGCGGTGGATATCAGATCGCCCAGCTCGTGGCGGAGAACGTCGCCGATCGCCGATTCGCGCAGATCATGGCGGAGCTGGTGCTCGAGCCCACGGGGATGACGTCGAGCACGTTTGCACAGCCGCTGCCCGCGTCGTTCGTGCAAGACCATGCAATCGCCAAGGCCCACAACCGAGGCCCCGTGGCAGTGGAGGGCGGCTGGCACATCTACCCCGAGCAGGCAGCCGCAGGGCTGTGGACCACGCCCAGCGACTACATCCGATTCGCGCTGGCCATCATGGCCGCCGCCGACGGGCAGACCGAAGCAGGGCTCGCCCCGCAGGTCGTCGAGGCCCTGCTCACCCCCGTCTCCGAGGACTACGCGCTGGGCTTTGGCCTACCCAAGGACGACGAAGGCCGAGTGCGTCTGCAACACGGTGGGTCCAATGAAGGCTACAAGTGCCTGTTCGTCGCTTTCCCAGACCGGGGTGCCGCCCTCGTGGTGATGACCAACGCCGACCCGGGCTTCCTCCTGGCTCAGGAAATCGCAAGGGGCGCGGCCGCCACCTACGACTGGCCATCCGAGAAGGTCCGAGAGGTCGTTCCCGTTCCGTTGACCGAGGCCGCATCGTCCCGCATCGTCGGGCGTTATTCCGCGGAAGAAGGCAAGGATGTGCTGTTCACGATCACCGAGGCGGAGGGCCATCGCATCGTCGGCGCCACGACCAACGGCATCCCCCTGATGCTCCTTCACCTGGGCGACGACCAGTTCATCGATCCCAGCGACGGTGAGGAGGCCCAGTTCGTCATCGATGAGGCCTCGGTGGTCGTCGACAGCGGGGGTCAGCGCTTCGTCCGGATGCCCCAGCCCTGAGCGGTCCCCGGGCTGGAGCAACAGCGTGCGCCGAGCCGGTGTGCGCCCACGCCACATGAACGAGGGCGAGTGGACGACGCACGCCGCCGCACGAAATATCCATCGCGACCCGTAACCTCGCGGTTGGCTTCGACACTGCCACCTTGGCCCCACCGCGCGGCGCTACGCCCGGGGACTTGGAGTAGATATGACGACGAAGCTGAATCTCACGATCCTGTCGATGGCATTGTTCGCGGCGACGGGCTGTGCAGGCCCGGGCGATGACCTCGGCGCCCCACTGCCCGAGGACCGCCTGCTCGACGGAACCCACATCGCCCACGTCCCGCTCGTGGGCGACCACCCCATCTGGAACCAGGGCCCCAAGACCATCGCCCACGAGGCCACGTTCATGTTCGCGTCGATCGAAGGGCCGACGCATGTCGAGATCCAGTTCCTCGATGCCGACGGCCGAGCCCTGAAGACCGCGCAAGTCCCCCTTCCACGGCGCGGCAGTCGACACTTCGTGATGCCGCGCGAGATCCCCGATGGCGTGCGCTCGGCGGTGCTCCGCTCCGATGGCCCACTGAGCGGCGTGGGGGTGACCGTGCCCGACGTCGGGGACGATGAAGCCCTCGGGTTGGACCACGAGGAAGCCAACCCCATCATCCATCGGCCGTTTCGCACCAAGGCCGCGTTCGCCTTCGCCAGCCGCCCTGGACAAGGCGAGGGCACCAACGAATCGTTCCTCCCGCTGGTGATGCGCAACCAGGCCACCGCAGGTGGTCCCGCCAGCACCAGCATCTACGCGCAGAACACATCGTCCGTCCCCATCGACGTCGAGATCGAACTCCAGACGGTCGACGCGGAGATCCAGCTGACCACGGTGTCCCTGGCCCCCGGCGCTGCAGGGAGCTGGCCGCTGACGGCCCTGAGCAACGCGGGCCTCCACGACAACCTCGTCGCTGGCGCACGAATCTTCACCAAGACACCCGGCGGCCGCGTCGTGGCCCTGGCCGCGACGGTCCAGGAAGACCGCGCGCTGACCATCATCGAGGGCTCCCCCGGTGGGGCACGGCGGTGGTCGGTCCCTCTTTACGCTTCGCGACTGACCAATCACTTCAACGTGCCCGTCTCGGTGCAGAACACTACGGACCACGACATTCCCAAGCGCGACATCTTCATGGAGTGCACCGTCGACGGCTCTACCGAGCGGCGTCGCTACCAGGGCGAGCCCGAGGGCCCGGGCGCGAGCGTGGCCGTGTCCCCCGGCGGCTCATACTTCTTCAACCCGGTCCCCGGGAAGCTGAAGTACCAAGTGCTGGACAACAACGGCCAGTGGGGGCCGCCCGTCTCGGACGAGGGCAACTGGTATGGACCCTGCGTGGTCTCGTTTGCCCGCGAGCACCAGGCGGGGCTGGTGTTCGTCCAAAATCGCGTCGCCACTCCCAGAACGGGCACCGCCGACGACCTCGGCCTCGACACGGACATCGGCGCCACCCTGGCCAGCCCGATGCCGAGCGTGCCCGTGACCGATGTTCCGCCGATCATGGTCCCGTGGGTGGAGCGCGACGTCTCTCGGACCTACGCAGACTTCTCCACGGCGCTCACCGTGGCCAATACCGGGCCCACGACCGCCTCGGTGGTCATCTCCTATATCGGCGAGCCGGGCCAAGGAGACTTCGACTTCTCGGTTCAGATCCCACCGCGGGGCAACGTCCTGCACAACCACCGCGACAAGGACCACGCCAAGGAAATGCCGGACGACTGGAGAGGCTCGGCGATCATCACGGCCACGGGAGGCACCGTGGACGTGACCGTGCAGCAACGCAACGAGGGTGTCGCGGGTGACTCGGCGCTGGCTCATGGTGGCGCCAATCCGCTCAACCGGATGTTCCTCGGACCGTTGTGGGATGGCGGCGACCAGACCCAGCGCCCCGACGTCGGTCCGCTTACCGCGTGCGACATGCTCCGGACCGCCAAGGAGCTGGGCGACGACTACCTCACGCTCGGCATGGCCATCGGTCTGTCGGGAGGCGCCGAGTTCCTCTCGGGATGGATCCCCGACGCGTGGATCCAGCAGTGGGGCGGCGCGGATGCGGTTCACGCGGGGCTCGAAGTGGTTTGGGACATGTACCACCACGAGGCCATGGTCGCGCGCTGGCGCGGCAACTCGTCGTCGGTCGGGGCCGGGCTCAAGGTCTGGGGCGCCGAGGTCGACACCTACGCCGCATTCGCCACTGGCTTCGCCAACGGAGTCGAGAGCTGGCTGGGACCCGTGGACCTCTACGCGGGTGAGGTGGAGGTGTTGCCCGAGGCGTTGGCGTTGATGGTCGACCAGCTCCCGATCGATGGCGGCATCAGCGTGGGCCTCAGCCACTTTCGTGCGCCGGAGCCACTGCCTCATGCGCCGGCCGGAGTGGGGTTCAACATCGGCCTCGAGCTCGAGTCGTCGGAGGCCCCGAACCTCACCGTGCCCTCGCCGCTGGGTGCACTGCGGGTCACCCCGGAGCTCACGTGGGCACAAGGTCAGGCAGTGCTCGCCAAGGCGGAGACACGGGCGCTGTATGGGCTGATCCGGCTCAACACCCTGGGCCTGGTCGACGTGCAACTCGTCGATGCGAGCTCGGGTGCCGAGTGCCTCGCCCTCGAGCCCCAGTGGCCGTATCTCGGCGCGCACCCGGGGGCTCCCGTCTCCAGCCGTGACTGCGTGCTGAGCTTTGGCGACAACGAGGACACCAACACCTGGCGCAACCTGCAGGCGACCGCGGGCATGTGCGCGGCGATCGGATACCTGCCGTGTTTCACCAACCTGGGTCGGCTCCCCGTCGGGGTCTCGGCGGGCCTCGCCACCTATCGGGACGCAGGCGCCGTCGTCGATGCAGTGTGCGGATCGCAGTAGCCAGCATCTCCCGCGCGGGTTTCTCGGGCGGCGTCGGCCGCCCAGGATCGAGCATCGTGCATCCGGCTGGCATGGGTACCCACCATGCCAGCCGAGCCGTTCCCGAACGATTGAACCGCGCTACGAAATCACACTGACGAGGGCGGCTCGCGGCGGCACTGGGAGAGCGCTGTGCCTCCCCACGATAGCCACCGCGCCGCTGTCGTCCTTCGTACGACCGCGCTCGCAGCCCTGACGAGCCTGATGTGGGCACGGTGCCCCCTCGGGACCCGATGCCGACACCGACACTTCGGGCACCGACGGCAACACCGATGTCGAACAGGGATCGGGGACCCAGGGAGCTCCGGGCACTCCCACCACGTGCACGCCGCCGCCGCTGCTGCGCTTGGCAGATATTCCCGATGACCCCTCGCTGGATTCGGGTGAGGACGACGTCGTCGCGACGTTCGAGGTGAACGGCCACCGCCTGATCGGCAAGCACGTCGTCGACGTTGCCGCGGCGGAGGGCGGTCTGAAGCTCTGGCAGGAGATCACCCTGCGCATTCCGGACAACCAGCTGCTCGACCTCGTTCAGCTCGACATCTCGCGCCAGACGGACCCGGTCGCGTACTTCAACCGAACCGGCGACGTGACGACCCGTCGGCCCGGGTTGAAGATCGGCTTCAGCGTCGAGAGCTTCGACCGCAACGACCCCGACCCGCGCGCCCCGCTACAACCCCGCCGCGGGACCTTCGACTGGAGCCTCATTCATGAGTTCGGGCACCTTCGTGGGTTCGTCGACGGCTCGTGGCCGCGATTGCTCGACACGTTTCCCGACGTCATGGGCGACGGTGAGGGCTACCCCAAAGATGGGTCTCCGATCCTCACGGGAGACTTCGTGACCAGCTACGCCGAGCGGGCCGATGGCGGTGAGGACCACGCGGAGACCTGGACTACCTACGTCATGCTGCCCGCGTCGCGAATCCCCGCCCACACCCCAATGGAGCCTCTGGCCCTGCAGAAGATTCGCTGGATCGACCAACAGCCTGGCCTCCGAGATCTTCGAGATGCCCTGCGGATTTCCGAGGAGGATGCCGTCGTTGCCGATGTGGAGCCTGCACCCCGGCTCGATGGCTCCGAGTTCGACCCATAGACCCATCGACCACACCCCTATATGCACCGCCAAGTGCCTCGTTAGAAAATTGGTCAGCTGCGACCCGATGGCTATCCTCCGCCCATCGAGGCGTCGAGAGGCCGCCCACGGCGCACAACGACCGCCTACGCGAGCCCTGGAGGAACACACTCGAGGAGAGGACCACGATGTCCACGATTCGACGACAGGGCGTGGTGCTGCAGGGCTTCTTCGCTGTCGAGGGGTCTTGCAGCACGCCCCGCGCGGTGGCCATACAGCGCAAGAACACCCCCGACTGGGCCGCAAGAGCACCGCGGCCCGATCTCATGCCCGCGCGGAGGCAGTCCGCGGCCGTACAAGCCATGCCGGTGGTCGGGTCAGCATGGCCTGGTGCCCCGCGACCCGATCTGTTGCCCGGAATGGGCACACCGCGAACGGGACCGTGGGGCACGGTGGCACAGGCGCGACCTCGAGGAGGGGTGGTCACATCACCCGTGCCGAACGGACGCCTGGCCGTGATCGGCATGGGCCAGCCCCTGGAATCCAGGTTTCGAGAGCAGGCGGAAGGCTTCTTTGGCGTCGACTTCTCGGGTGTGCGCATCCACGAGGGGCTCACGGCCCAAGGGATGGGGGCACTGGCGTTGACGCGGGGGGATACGCTCCATCTTGCGCGAAGGCTCTACGACACGTCGACTCGCGAAGGGGTGGAGCTGCTGGGGCACGAGCTCATGCATGTGGTGCAGCAGCGAGAGGGACGAGTGGCGAATCCGTATGGGCAGGGTATCGCCATCGTTCAGGATCCGAGTCTCGAGGCGGAAGCACGGACCATGGGGCAGCAATTGGCGGAAGAGATCTGGGCTCGGAGCTCGCCCCGTCGATTCAGACCTGTAGTACAGGCCTCCAAACTCAAGGTCGTCGCCGAACCCAAGAAGCCGAAGTTCGGGGTGCTGTTGACCCAGCGCTGCGGCAGCTTCGACCAGGTGCTGATTTTCACCAACACCTATGACCGCGACGAGAAGTCGATTCGCAGCACATCCGAAGGTTTCTAC
>JAHZJA010000389.1 GCA_022601155.1 Deltaproteobacteria bacterium
CCCCTGCCAGGACATCTCGACCGCGGGCAAGGGAGCAGGGCTGCATGGCGAACGCTCAGGTTTGTGGTGGGAGTTCCATCGACTCCTTCGCGACGTGGGACCGCGACTCGTCGTCGTGGAGAATGTCGAAGCGCTCAGGTCGCGAGGTTTCGACGCCGTCGTCGGGTCGCTGGCCGAGCTCGGGTTCGTGGGGACAGTGGACGAGCCTATCGGCGGCCAACGTCGGCGCCACCCACCGTCGGCGTCGGCTCTTCGTTTTGGCCCACCGCGACCTCGGCCTCGTTCGGCAGCTCGCAGAACGGCAGCAACGCATCGCGCCCCAGCGGCAGCACCCCATCGCTGCACACTCTGGCCTCGATGTGGCCAACGCCGGTCACGACGGATGCCAAGGACGCCGCCCGCGGCACGACCTCGACGGGCGTGATGCATCCTGGCACGATCCTCACCGACGCGATCAGGGCGTGGTGTTCCCACCATCGCCAGACGACGGGGAAGCATGGGTGCGGTGGCTCCGGGCCGGCGGTCCTCCACCCGGAGTTCGTCGAAGCGCTCATGGGCCTGCCACCGGGGTGGACGCACGTCGGCGACGCGGACGCCTACGATGCCTTGGCAATGGGGTTGTGCCCCGGCAGGCAGCAGCGGCTGTTCGACTGTTGATCGCCAGGGCCAGTGCCGAGCTGTCGGAGGTGCGTCATGCATGACGGCCCGACCGACGCCCAGCTGCGGCGACGCATCCTGGGAGCGATCCACATCCTCAACGAGACGACCGAGCCGTGGCGGCACACGGGTTCGTGGATGACTCGGGTCCTGGGCCCCGCGATCGGCATGTCCCACGCAGAGCGCTGGGATGTGATGACGATGACCGAGCGAGAGATCCTCTGCGATGCCCTGGAGGAACGCGTTGCGATCCAACAGGAGCCCGTCACACCGTCCACGCGAGCTCGGCGGGTCTACTTCCTGCCGGACCCCACTCGGCTGTGGCGCGTCCCTGTGGCGGCCGTGGTGCGTCAGGGGGAGGCGCTCACGACCGTCGAGGCGGTCGACCAACCCAGGGCGAAAGTCGTGGGTGGGGCTTCCAAGCTTGCCCTGCTCGAGCTGGAGATGAGCCGCGTCCGCGAGCTGCGATGCTTTGATGTCCTGCCTCCCGCCGTCGGCCCTCACTTCGAGCTCGGTCCGACCCAGCAACTACCGGACGGCGAGGACCCGAGCCAATGGGCAGGGCTGCCAGTCGTCGTCGACCGTCGGCGTTGTCGAAGGGGCGTGCCTCGCCCGTGGCGCTCGCTCGATCCGGGGACGCCACTTGCTGGCCCCTATCGTGACCAGACGTACGGCGGCCGAACCCGAGCGCTCTACAAGCGCTGGTTGTGGGCGCAGATCCGTGCCGGAGGGCGGGTGTTCGAGGAGCTTTGCAGCATCGCGCCCGGTGAACACCTGGCGTGCACTGGCACCGCGGTGCACGGTCCGGTGGTTGTGCAGGCATGGCGTTGGGTCCGAACGAAGGGCCTTGGTGTCTGCCGTTGAGGACCTCGGACGGGCTTCGGCCAACCGACGGCACCGCTCGGTGAGTTGGACCGGGTTCCAGAGCGACCGCCGCTTCCGGTGCGCCGCTCGAGGGCACTGCTCTCCTTGGAGGGCCGGGCCCACCCTGGAGCAACGCTCGTGCAGTGCTTGCCATGGACGCGCCTGCTCAGGCCCCAGCCCGAGGCCCGAGACGAGCTGTGACGGTTTGATGGTGGCGATTCGAAAGAAAACAGCGTCATGGTCCACTTGAACCACAGACTCTGCGAGTTGGCCTGCCCAGGCCGTCAGCTGCGAACCAAAAGGCGGCGCGCGTGCTCCCGTGGCGACCGCCATAGGCTCCCCGCGGGGCGAGTCGTCCGGTTCGCCGGATGGTACCGCCAGGGAACCAACTGGTTCCGCGGAAACCCGATGGTTCCCCAATCGCATAGTGCCAACCTCCGCAAGTGCCCAACACTTGGTCGGCGCTTCGCTGGCACGCCCATTGCTCTCCGGTTCGGCCTCACCAAACAACGCCGACCCTTCACCGCCGCACTTGGTGCTCACCAGCCCTCCGCGATGACCTTTGACCACGACGAACCCCACCCTCCAACCTTCGGCCGCGTAGCTTCGCTGTGGCTTCAAGCCCGCGAAGCCGACCTTGCGGCCGGCCGCTTGTCGATCGCGACCCTCCGGCTCTATCGCCGGCTGATTCGAAAGCGAATCGTCCCACTGCTCGGCAGTCAACCCCTCGACCAAATCTGCCACGCGGATATCGACCGGCTTCGCGAGCGGCTCAGGCACTGGCCCGCCGAGGGGACTCATGCCTGCGCTCTCGTGAAGAGAGTGCTGCGCTTCGCCGAGGCGGAGAACCTCTTCTCGGTTCGCGCCGAGGGGTCCCACTCGCGGCGATGGCCCGCCTCCCCAAACTGCTCGGCCCTCGAGCTCGTCGATGCTCAGACGCCCATGGTCGACGTTGCCCGTCACTGGCTCGCCGAGCGCCACGACCAGCTGGTGGCCGGCGAGCTCGCGCTGGCCAGCTATCGCCACTACGAGAAGGCCGTTCGCTTGTATGTGCTCCCGCAGCTCGGCGGACTGCCGCTAGGTGACATCACCCGGGGCCATGTTCGCAAGCTCCTGGCCCACAACCGGCAGCGTCCCGCCGCGGCCAATGTCGCTGTGGACGTCACCCGTCGGATCGTCGCTCATGCCATCGAGCGCGGCGCCCCGCTTCCCCACGGCAACGCCGCCCGCGGCATTCGCAAGCTACCGGAGCTCGCATCTTCTCGGCCAGCTTCCCGAGCTGTGGTCCTGCGGATCCTTCATGCGACGACGGAGATTCGCGCTGGCCAGAGCACCGCATGTCATCCGTCGATCGCCGCCACCGTCCAGTTGATCGCGACCACGGGCTGTCGCCCGTCTGAAGCCCGCACCCTCCAGTGGGACCACGTCGACCTGGGCCACGGGGACTACGGTTGCCTCCGACTACCGCGCCACAAGACTTCCCGGCGAACCGGAACGAAGACCATCGTGCTTGGTCAGCTATCGCGGGGTGTATTGCTGAGCCTCAACCCCGAAGACCCGGACGATGTCCAGTGGGTCTTCCCAAGCCACCGTCGCTCGGGCCATCCGTACTGCGACTTCTATCGCGGTTGGCAGTCGATCCTCGAACTGGCCGGGGTTGGGCATGTGCAGCTTCGCGACCTCCGCTCGGGCTTGGCCACCAACGCGAACGACCTTGGTGTCCCGGCCGAGCTCATCCAGCAGATGCTTGGCCACGCTCGCCTCGAGACGACTATGAGGTACATCCGCATCTCCAGCAGCCGGGTTGCTCGCGCCTACGACCACGTCCATGGCGCGATGTTCCGCGGATTGCAGTCGCAGTGAATTTGGCCGCTCGCTAACCCCTTCTTCCACCTCTCACTCACGCCCACCCGTTCAACACCATCGGAGTCCCCCATGCCCTTGTATCTCGCCCGTGGCCCTGTCGCCATCGCGTTTCTCGTTCGTGCACGCGACCGCCATCACCTCAACTACATCATCGACGCCGTCACCGACCCTGGTGACTTCGAGGCCGAGATCTACGATGGGCCTCTGTGCTTGTTGCTCACCGTGCCCGTGTCGTTCGAACGAGAGCCAGGGGCGGAGGTCCGCGCCCAGTTCGAGGGGTCGACGGAACTCGAAGACCTCGAGTACCTGCCCGCAATCGAGCCGCTGATGGAGTTCCACGAGGAGTGGTGCCACCTGCGGAAGCGGGCCTTTCCCAGTTTTGCTGCTGCCCTCGACAAGTTCGAGTACCAGGACGAGGACAAGACGGAGCTGATTCGCGAGACCGTCGAGCAGGCGGTTCTGAAAGACATCGCGGACCAGGACACCCGCGCCGCGCTGCAACGCAGGGCTCCGGCGGCCGGCGAAGAAGCGGTCGAGCGGGAAGGTACGGGTGCATTGGTCGGTCTAGAGTCTGTGCTGGAGGGCGGTGCTGTCCACGCGCAGTGGACCCAAGACGGTTGGGTTGATGAGGAGGCTGTCGACGACGCGGATACGGGGAAGGACCCGGCTCGTCTGGAGGCGCTTCTCAACGAGGCGATTCAGGTCTTCGGAGAAGTCAGTCTCGCCATGACCGCGGAAGGGAGAATTTGGAGGGTCGGTGACCCCGTGGTTGCCGAAGGGCCCGCGTTGTCGGAAATCATCGCCCGAGCGAGCCAGTAGCGACTGCCGCCGTCGCTGAGTTGAGGTCGGCCCTGGGAAGGCTTGAGGGTTGCCGGGTGCTGAAATCAGCGCCTTGGAGAGCCCAGGGGCGAGCTATTCTGAGCACTGCGGCTCATGGCTCGCATGGTGCACGCCGGGATGCGTCAGGTCTCCACGCCCGCACCCTGGCCCGCTTCGTAGCCCGCAAGTGGTCCGATGCACGGATCTGCAAGGCGCTGCAGGCGATCGGGGCCCGGGCCGAGGCCGGCGCCTCGCGACCGTGGGGCATGTTCGCCCGCAGCCGCAGGGACTCGGCGCGGACGGATGCCAGGGCCGACGACGGCAAGGCGCTCGTGGGTCGCTGGGCTCGCAAGGCCGCAAAGGACATCAAGTCGGTGCGGGCCAGCGTCGCCAAGACCCTGGCCAAGGATGTGGTCCAGGCTCTCGAGGCTGGTACGTCGGCCGAGGAACTGGCCGGACGCTGGCGCAAGCGTGGGGTGCCGTCGGAATTCGGCACGCTCGAAGGCCGCACCAAGGTCATCGCGCAGCACCA
>JAHZJA010000390.1 GCA_022601155.1 Deltaproteobacteria bacterium
CCCTCGACCCGCCGCCAGGCGCTCCGGCATTGATCCAGCTGTTTCCCGCGTTGGCCGACGTCCCGGGCTTCGAGCAGGCCGCCCCTCCGCTCGATGCCCTCGACCCGGTGGTGCGGCGCAGCCAGGCGGTGGCGGCGTTGCGGGATCTGCTCGGTCGGCTGGGTGAGGAGCAGCCGCTGCTGCTGGTTCTCGATGACCTGCAGTGGTGTGATCCGGACGGGACCCACGTGCTCATCGAGCTGTTTCGGGCCTCCAACCGACCGCGAGCGCTGCTGGTCGCGTGCTACCGAGATGGTGACGAGCGCAGCGATGCCGTGCTCCGCGGGCTCCGAACGCCCGGCCGCCCGGTGGCCGGACAGCTGATCCTCGAAGACATCCCGATTGGCCCGCTGGATGATGGCGACACCCAGGCGCTCGCGACGGCGTGGCTGGCCGGGCGGGACGACGCCGGAGCGCTGGCGGAGGCGGTCGCACGCGAGTCGGAGGGGCACCCGCTGCTGGCTGCGGAGCTCGCTCGCCATATCGCCACGCAGGGCCAGCGTGCCGAGGTCCCCGCGCGGCTGCAGCTGGGCGCCGTGATCCAGGCGCGCGTCGCCGGTCTGCCCGTGGCCGCCCGACAGCTGCTGCAGGCGGTGGTGGTGGCCGGTCACCCGGTGGAGCAGCGGGTGGTGCTGGACGCCTGTCAGGAGCAGGCACGGCGTCCCGAGGCCCTCGCCGCGCTGCGTCGGCAGTGCTTCGTACGCACGGGAGGCGTCGAGCCCGAAGATCTGGTCGAGGTCTATCACGATCGAATCGCCATGGCGGTCGGCGGGGTGCTGTCGGGGTCCGAGCGTCAGCAGTGGCACGCGCGGCTGGCCGAGGCGCTGTCGGACTACGACGCCGACGACGAGGTTCTCGCCGTCCATCGCGAGGGGGCCGGCGAGTCGGAGCGGGCGGCCGACCACTACGTGCGCGCAGCCCAGCGCGCCGCCGAAGCTCTGGCGTTCAACCGAGCGGCACAGCTGTATCAGTCTGCGCTCCGGATGGTGCCCACCCCCGACCCACGCCGTGCGGAGCTCATCACCGGGTTGGCCGATGCGCTCGCCCACGCGGGCCGGGGGACGGAGGCCGGTCGCGCCTACCTCGATGCCGCGCAATTGGTCGAGCCGGGGCAAGTCCTCGAGCTCCGACGCCGGGCCGCCGAGCAGCTGTTGCGCTCGGGTCGAATCGACGAGGGGCTGGCCGAGCTTCGAACGGTGCTCAAGGGCGTGGGCCTCAACCCGCCACCCAGCCCCCGCGCTGCCATGGCGCGGTTCATGTGGCAGCGCATGCGGATTCGCCTGCGAGGGATGCGATACGAGGAGCGCCCCAGCGAGCAGGTGCCGCCCGATCTGTTGCTGAAGGTCGATACCTGCTGGTCGGCGGCGACCGGGCTCATCCCCGTGAACGTGATGGTGGGGCAGAGCTACCAGGCGCAGCACCTGATGCTGGCGCTGCAGGCGGGCGAGCCCCGTCGGGTGGCGCGGGCGCTGGCGGTGGAGACCCTCTACGCAGCGACGGTGGGGGAGAGCGGTGCCGAGATCACCGCCCGTCGGCTGGCCGAGGTGGAGGCGTTCGCCGGGCGGCTCCACGATCCGAGGACCCAGGCCCTCGCCAAGCTCGCGAGCGGGGCGGCGGCCCTGTACCGGGGGCGCTTTGGCGCGGCGTTGCCCAGGCTGGCGGAGGCCGAGGCGGTCTTGCGCACGCGGTGCTCGGACGTGGCGTGGGAGCTGTCGATGGTGCGCACCTTCATGGTGATGTCGCTGTACTACACGGGCCAGCTGCGGGCGATGGCGGCGACGATGGAGCGCTCGCTGAAGGAAGCGGCTGCACGCGACGACCTTCACACGGCCCTGATGTTGCGGGTGTCGTACGGGCCCATCGAGTTCCTCGCCGCCGATGCGGTGGAGGATGCTCGGGCCGAGCTCGACGAGTGTCGAGAGCTGTGGCCCGACCAGCTGTCACGGTCCACGTTCTTGTACGTCGAGGTGCTGACCCACAGCCGGATCGAGCGCTACGCCGGTCGAGGGGAGGCGTCGTGGAAGGCGTTCGTCGACCGTTGGGATGCCATCGATCGCTCGCTGATGCTGTCGCGCTCGCCGTTCCGCGTGTTCATGCTGCACGACAAGGCGTGCGCGGCCGCAGTGGCTGCGCACCAGGCCGACGGTGCACGACGGGCGGCTCGCCTGCGCGAGGCGACAGAGTTGGTCGACAAGCTGTGTCGCGAGCCCGGACCGTGGGGCGCGGCGATGGCCGGACCCATCGAAGCTTCGCTGCACGTCGCCCGCGGCGAGCCCGAGGAGGCCCGTGCGCTGCTCACCCGCACCATCGCGGCGTTCGAGCCTCTGGGCATGGAGCTGTACGCTCACGCGACCCGGCGACGGCACGGCGAGCTGGGGGACAGCCCCGAGGATCACGCGCAGGTCGTCGAGGCTGATGCCGCGATGCGAGCCGAGGGCGTGGTCGACCCCGAGCGTATGGCCGGGATGCTGGTGCCACCGGTGCAGGGGTGGTAGCTCAGGGCGCCGAGCCGACCGCAGGGACGCAGTAGTCCGTGGTGTAGACGACCACTTCGCCCTGCCCATCACGGACGACGTGCACCAGACGCGCGTACTCGTCGTGGGGGATGTTGCCCTTGTCGTCGAGAGCCGAAAGCGATCCTCCAAGCCCGGCCACCCACTGCGGCAGGGTATTGGAGTGGCCGGCAACGACCACGCGAGAGCCAGGGGGCAGCGCGTCGAAGGCCTGGGTCCACTTCGCGCCGTCCTGTGCCTCGATGACCGTGACCGCGTGACCCGAGGCGGCGGCGAGCGGCTCGAGCGTGGCGCGGGTGCGCTGATACTGCGTGGCAAACAGGTGGGTGGGCGACAGGTCCTGGAGCAGGGTGGCCAGGCACTGGGCCCGTGTACGACCTTCGTCCGTGAGAGGGGGGTCGGCGCTGCCGTCGGAGGCCTTCTCGGCGTGGCGCACCAGCAACATCACGACCGGGGCGACGGACACCTCGGGTGCGGCGGAGGCCTCGGCCGTCGGAGCGGACTCGGTTGCGGCGGTGGGATCGACCGCGGCCTGCGGCGGGCACTTGCTCCCGGCCGCGCACGCCATGGGTGTGACGCCGAGCAGCCCGAGCAGCCCGACCAGCGCGAGGGAGGACGCCCAGGGCAGTCGCATCGGGAAGAGCCTGGCTAGAACCGGCCTCGAAGCACCAGGCCGTTGAAGCGGGGCCCGACGGTGGGAACCACGGAGACCTTGCGAAGCTGCTCTTCGCGGGTGGCCTTGGCGTCCATGCGCTTCTTGATGCCCAGACCGATGAGCACGCCACCGGTGATGAGCAGCACCGGTCCGACGATTGCCCCCGTGATGGTGAGCGCGTTGCCGGTGCGACCGCGGTCTTCGGCCTCGCTGCGGGCCGTCTCGTCGGTGGCCTGGGTGTAGTCCTCTTCGGCTCGGTTGGCGATGACACCACCCGCGGCGAGCAGGCCGAACCCGGCGAGGCTGAGACCGGCCGTGACCGCGCCCCCGACGATCATGCCAGTGCCGTCGTTCTCGGACTCGAGCACGACGATGTCGGGACCATCGTCGCCACCGCCGTCGTCTTCGGCTCCGGAATCGTCGCCGCCGTCGTCTTCGGCTCCGGAATCGTCACCGCCGCCGTCGTCGTCACCGCCTGCGGCGGCGCGGGCCTCGGCCTCGGCCTCGGCCAGGACGGCTTCGAGCTCGTCCGCCTTTTCTTGGACCGCGGCGCTGACGGCAGCACGGTCGCCGTAGGCCTTGGTGAAGTCGGCGAAGTAGCTGTCGAGCACCGCCTTGCCGCTGCGCAGGTGGCTGATGTCCTTGGAGCCATCTTCACGCCGGGTGCGGGCGTAGCCGTCGAGGTGGGCCTGCAGGACGTTGAGCAAGACGTTCTCGCGGGTGGACCGGTCGGCCTGGGCCTCGGGCATGCGGTCGAGCAGGCGGGTCCACGCATCGGCGGCGCCAGCGAAGTCGCCATTGGCGTAGTTGTCCTGGCCTTCGACGTACAGGCGCTCGATCTCGGAGTCTTGCACGGTCAATGCTTGGACATTCCACGACGCGGTCGTGAAGCTCAACGCGACGGTGGCGGCCAGCAGACGCGAGCAGAGTCCGTGCCCGATCCCGCGGCGAAGAGGCCGAACCTGGCGGAGTGCGGATGCCATACGCGGGAGTTTGTCCGGAGCGGCCCGTGGCGTCAAACCCCTGGCGGGCCCGTGGCCAAACTGTGGGCCACTTTTCGCGGGCCCGTGGGTCGGGAAGGGTGAGTAAAGTGCGCTCCTGGAGCTGCAGTGAGGAGTTTTGCCCGGCTTTGCCCTCGACCGCGCCCCCATGACGACAGCGGGATCGTGGGTCGGGGCCGCGCTCCCGGGGTGGGGACGCAGGGGCAGCCGCGGGGCAGCACCAGCTGCGGGGTTGGCCACGCAGGGGCAACCGCGGGGTACCACCAATCGAGCGGCTGACGCCGTGGGTCGACCGCGGGCAGCACCACCGTCGGGCCGTCCCCGCCACCACGGATTCGATCGCGATCGCTCGGCGCGAGACTCGACACAGACGCCGCGGTGGCAAGGCCGCCGCGCGGTGTTCGACGCCGGTCGTTCGCGAGGCGGCTAGGTGAACTTGGCCGCCGCCGTGGGGTCGACGTGGCACAGCCGCTCGTAGACCGAGTCGGCAGCGGGGTAGGGCGAGCCTTTTTGCGCCGCCGCTCGGATCGCGCGCACCAGCCCCTCGAGGCACTGCGATGCCAGCTGAGGCTCCCACTCCATCAGGCCTCGCTCGCGGATCTCGTGCTCGGCGGCGGCGAACATCGAGCGGGCCAGCTTGGGTTGGCCCGACTCCAGACACGACTGCGCCAGCGCCATCCGTCGGATCAATCGCAGCCGGGGAGACCCGGTCCCGTCGATGGCCTTCTTGGCCATCTTCATCGCTTCGGCAGCCTTGCCCGCCTTGATCAACCCCGAGAGCTTGCCGAACTCCTCACCGGGTCCCTCGGCTCGACCGCCAGCACCACCGCCACCACCGCCGCCGCCTGCGGTCGCCACGTCGGACTCGATCCACGCGCGCGTCTCGTCGTCCGCCAGCGGTGTGCCGTTGCCCGCGGTGAGGTCGGGGAGCGAGGGCATGCGTCGCAACAGAGCCCCGACCTCGCCGAGCAAGGCCTGGCGGGCGGGCTCGTACTCGTCGCCCAGGCGCTGGAGGGCGGTCGCACTGAGTCGATTGAGGTCGAGGTTGAAGCGGAACTGGACCAACGCCGCCTCCGTCTCACCCAGCAGCGCGGGCCACTTGCCGTTGCTGGCGATCAGATCGAGCTGCTGCCGTCGCTGTGGAGGCATCGGCGGGATCTGGGTCTTGCCCCCGGCGGCCGCAGGGGGAGCGCTGCTCAGATGCAGCCACACGCCCGCGCGAACCAGGCGATAGGCCGTGGGATCGGACAGCTTGGCGTTGCGGAGCAGATTGCCGGCCTTGATCATCGAGCGACCGGTCTCGAGGAGGAATTTCTTGACCTCCTCGGCCGATCCGACGTCGGCGGTGGCGGGCATCGGGGCCGCGGGGGCGGCCGCGGCCGGTCGAGGCGCTGCGGGTTGTTGCGGGCTGGGCGTGGCGGCGGGCGTGGGCGCGGCGGGAGGAGGTGCTTTGGCCTCGGGCTTGGGGATCGACAGCAGCAGCCGCTGCACCCGGGTCTCCAGCGGGCGCACGCTCGGGGCGTGGTCCTCGAGGCTGGCCCGCGACTGCGCGCCGAAGCTCTTGACGATCTTTTGTAGTGCCTCGATCTGCGGGCGATCTTTGGGCTGTGGCTTGACGTCGCCGAGCTTGCGCTCGAGCTGCTCGGTCAGCCATGAAAGAGCGTTGCCCCGGCCCCGCGGGCGCTTGGGCCACAGCTCCTCGAACTGGTCGAACATCCCGGTGATGACAGACAGGCCGACACAGAGGCCGGCCACGCCCTCCGCGTCGAGCTTGGCAAAGGCGAAGTACGCGGCGGCCAGCAGATCCTTGGAGCGCTCCTTGATGATGCCGTCGGCGAGCTTGCCCACCTGGTCCCACTGGACTTCGTCGCCCGCGGGCGCATCGAGCTTGGCGACTTCGACGCGCAGGGACTCGTACTCGGGCTCGTAGCGGGCATCCGCCCCGTGAGGCGGGTCGCCGATCGGTTCGAGCCACGCCTTGGCGTCGGCTTGTGCCTTGGCCACCAGGTCGTCGCTAGCCGGAGCGGCATCGGGGGACGGTGCGGGACCAGGGGTGGCGGCGTCGGGGGTTGCCGGAGCGGGAGCAGCGGGAGCGGCAGCAGCAGGCGCGGGCGCGGCGGGGCTGGGAGCGGCGGCCGCAGCAGGTGCGGCCGGCTCGGCGGCGGGCG
>JAHZJA010000391.1 GCA_022601155.1 Deltaproteobacteria bacterium
CGACTGGCTCGAGCTCAACACCTCGGGCCCGCGCATCCGTGAGGTGCTCGCCGAGCAGGCGCCGGGCCAGTTCTCCGAGACCGAGGTCGACACGATCGTTCGCTGGTGCGCGCGCAAGACCGAGCTCGACGTCGAGCCGGGCGAGGCGGTGCCCGAGGGGGCGGGCCTCGACGGTGAAGACGATGCGATCTTGCTGCGCCTGATGCAGCTCAAGCATGGCGGTATCTTCGTCGGCAACACCCGGTTCGAGTACGAGCACGTGGTGATCGACGAGGCCCAAGATCTCTGCGCGATGGAGGTGCGGGTGCTGCTCGACACCGTCTCGCGTGGACGCAGCGTCACCATTGCGGGTGACCGCGCCCAGAAGATGATCTTCGACAACGGCTTCACCGACTGGCCGCAGCTGCTGGCGGATGCCGGTCTGCCGCACGTCGAGATCCAGCCGCTGAAGATCACCTACCGCTCGACGCGGGAGGTCATGGAGTTCTCGCGTTACGTCTTGGGGCCGCTCCACAACCCCGAAGACGAGCTCATCGCCCGCGACGGCGCTCCCGTGGGCTACTTCGACTTCACCGACCAGGGCGAGGCGGTGGCGTTCCTGGGTGAGGCGCTGCGCTTGCTGATGCAACGCGAGCCTTCGGCCTCGGTGGCGGTGATCTCCCGCTATCCACAGCAAGCCGACCTCTACTACCAGGCCTTGCGCGTGGCCGAGGTGCCCCGCTTGCGTCGTGTCCGTCGCGAGGACTTCTCCTTCAGCCCCGGCATCGACGTCACCGACGTTCGGCAGGTCAAGGGACTCGAGTTCGACTACGTGGTCATCGTCGATCCCACGCGCCAGAACTTCCCCGTCACCACGCAGTCGCGGCACCTGCTGCACATTGCGGCGACTCGGGCTGCATTCCAGCTGTGGCTCATCTGTGCGGGCGAGCGCAGCCCGCTGCTGCCTCCGGATCTGGTCAGCCAGCTCGGTTGAACCCCGACGCGCGGGGTCGGGGGTCGCGACCTCCGCGGTGGTCCCGAGCACACCCGAGCACACCGACGCCCCGAGAACGACGGTCCATGGCCGTGGTGTCGCGGCGCGACGGTGCTGTCCCGGACACAATTGTTCGGGGGCGGCGACGTGCACACGTTTGGGTTGATGGCACTGGCCTTGCAGTTCACTGCCGCATGCTTTCGAGAAACTTTCTTACGCTGGTCTCCTTGCTTTCGTCCTCTTTGCTGCTCACTGCGTGCCCCGGTGACGATGCTGGCGGGGCCGAGTCGGGGAGCAACGACTCCACCACGGCGGCGCCGGAGACGGACACCGACCCGGCCACCGACACCGACACCGACACGGGCGGCGAGACGGAGACCGACACCGATGCGCAGTGCGGTGCGGAGGCGGACGCGTGTAGTGACGATGCGCCGTGTTGCGATGGGCTGACGTGCAACGCCGAGACGGCCGAGTGCGAGGCCGAGGCGGAGTGTGCCGAGGATGGCGCCGCGTGTGCAGACGATGGCGCGACCTGTTGTGATGGGCTGGCGTGTGGCGAGGACGGCCTGTGTGCGGCGGGCTGCGCCGCGGCCGGCGAGAGCTGCGTGGAGACGGGCTGCTGCGAAGGCACCATCTGCGACGGCGAGAGCTCACAGTGCGTGGAGGAGGCGGCGTGCTCGGCCGACGGTGAAGACTGCAGCGAGCAGGCGTGCTGCGAGGGACTCGCCTGTGATGGTGAGAGCTCGCAGTGCGTGGAGGCTGCGGCGTGCTCGGCCGACGGCGAAGACTGCAGCGAGCAAGCGTGCTGCGAGGGACTCGCCTGTGACGGTGAGAGCTCGCAGTGCGCCCCGCTCGAGGACTGAGCGCAGACCATCGAACGAGGGGCGCGGCGGCGAGCATGGGTCGCCGCGCCCCATCCCGGCCATCTTCGACGTCGGTGTCGATCAACCCGGGCAGGAGCCGCCGAGCCGACGGATCCTGAGCAGTGCTTCGGACGCGTGACGGCGGTCGGGGAAGATGTTCGCGGGATAGCGATTGAGTACGGCACCGAGCCGAATGGACGTGGTGGTCAGCCCGTTGTCGGTTCCGTAGCGGACCACCGCGCGGGTCCGCGGGAGGACCATGTGCTTGGCGATCTGGCCGTAGGCCTCGGCGAGCTCGGGGGCCAGGCTGAACCCCTCGACACAGATCATCAGGTGAAACGCCTCGACCGGGGCCGTGGCTAGCTCTCGCTCGAGCAGGTCGTGCCACCGCTCGAGCGCTTCGTTCGAATCGATCTCGACCGCGTCGTGCCTCAGCGTCCAGGCATCGATCTGCTCGTCATAGGACAGCTCCATCTTCATCGTATCGACCCTCCGTACCCGTCGCTCGTCCTGAGCAACCGGCACGATCCAAGCTTGAGAGATACGGAGGCTGTCTTCAACGTGGCTGCGCCGTGCACTCGCGCGCGCCAGAGGCATCGTGAGGGTACCTGGGGAGGGCGTGGGGCCGCCCGCATGGCCAAGGGGTCCACACGCCGGCCTCGATTTCATCCTATCCCCGACGGTTCCATGGTGGAGCCGTCCTGTGAGGTGATCCATCCATCGGCGGATCTCATCTCGATGCGGGATCACGATGGACTCGCGTGGGGGCTTCACCTCGGCCACGCCGTCGCGAGCCTGGCAGGGTCGCGAGCCCACTACCGTCGCGAGCACGCTACGGCCGCGAGCAGACGACCGTCGCGAGCACGCCGCGGCCGCGAGCAGACGACCGTCGCGAGCAGACGACCGTCGCGAGCAGACGACCGTCGCGAGCAGACGACCGTCGCGAGCAGGACCGTCGCCAGCAGACTACGGCCGCGA
>JAHZJA010000392.1 GCA_022601155.1 Deltaproteobacteria bacterium
CGTGCCGATGCCCACGGCCGACGATGCCCAGGCGGTGACGATGCTGCGCACCGCCTTCGAGGCCGAGCACCGCCGCGAGCTCGGCTACGCCCGGGACGGTCACCCCATCGAGGTGGTGACGATGCGGGTAGAGCTGCGCGGCGATCGACCGACGCCTCGATCTCTCACTGTCACCCGAGCGACGACGCTCCCTCGACCGCTGCGGCACACCCAGATCTGGCTGCAGGATGCGTTCGTCGATGCCCCGGTGTACGCCCGCGAAGCCCTCCCGTTGGGCCCCACGCTCCGTGGCCCCGCCCTCATCCTCGACGACACGGGGACCGTGGTGCTCGAGCCCGGGTGGACGCTGCAGGTGGCGGAAGACGGCACGCTGGAGCTGCGCGACGAGGCGGGGCCGCGGCCCGCCGCGCTGTCGACCGCCAACGACCCGGTCCAGCTGGAGCTGTTCGCGGCCCGGTTCATGGCGATCGCGGAGCAGATGGGCACCGTGCTGCGTCGCACCGCCCTGTCGACCAACATTCGCGAGCGGCTCGACTTTTCCTGCGCCGTGTTCGACCGCCACGGGGGCCTGGTCGCCAACGCGCCGCACATGCCGGTGCACCTGGGCGCGATGGGGGAGTCGGTGGCTGCCATCGCCGCCCAGCACCCCGACCCGGCCGTCGGGGACGTGTTCGCGACCAACGATCCCGCCGCGGGGGGCTCCCATCTGCCGGACATCACCGTGGTGACGCCCGTGCACGTGGACGGTGCACTCGCGCTGTTCGTGGCCAGCCGTGGGCACCACAGCGACGTCGGCGGCATCACCCCGGGCTCGATGCCCCCGCACTCGCGACGGCTGGACGAGGAGGGCGTGGTGTTTGGTGGCCAACGCATCGTGCACGCCGGACAGCTCGACACCGAGGGCATCCTCGCGACGTTGTCCAGCGGGCCCCACCCGGCACGAAAACCGAGCAACAACCTCGCCGATCTCCAGGCCCAGGTGGCCGCCAACCACCGCGGCGCGCGACTGATGCAGGGCCTGGTGACCGAGCATGGGCTCGATGTGGTGTCCGCGTACATGCAGCACGTGCAAGACAACGCGGCACGGGCCGTCGGTGAGGCCATCGCCCGGCTCCCCGACGGGCAGTCGCACTTCGTCGACACCACCGACGACGGCGTGCCCATTGCGGTGACGATCCGCATCCACGGCAGCGAGGCCACGATCGATTTTTCCGGGACGGGTCCGGCGGTCGACACCAACCTCAATGCCCCGCGCGCGGTCACGGTCGCCGCCGTGCTCTACGTGCTGCGCTGCTTGGTGGGTGAGCCCATCCCCCTCAACCGCGGCTGCCTGCGACCGGTTCGACTCGTCCTGCCCCCCCACTCGCTGCTCGACCCCGGGCCGCACCATGCCGTGGCGGGCGGCAACGTCGAGACCGCCCAGCGGATCGTCGACGTGCTGCTGGCCGCGGTGGGGGCCAGTGCCGCCAGCCAGGGCACCATGAACAACGTGACCTTCGGCGACCGCACCTTCGGCTACTACGAGACCATCGGCGGTGGCGAAGGCGCCGGTCCCCAGGGGCCCGGCACGTCGGGCATCCACACCCACATGACCAACACGCGGATCACCGACCCGGAGATCCTCGAGGCGCGGTTCCCCGTGCGCCTGCACCGGTTCGCGGTGCGGCGCGGGAGCGGCGGCATGGGCCAGCACCAGGGCGGCGACGGTCTGGTCCGTGAGTACGAGCTGCTGGCGCCGCTGCAGCTGTCGATCCTGTCCGACCGACGCCAGCGCGGGCCGTTTGGCCTCGCCGGGGGCGCGGCGGGGGCGGTGGGCCAAAACCGCCACGGCAACCACGTGTTGCCGGGCCGCGCCCGCATCGACGGACAGCCCGGCGACCGCGTGACGATCGAGACCCCCGGTGGGGGTGGCTGGGGGCCACGCCAGGAGCCTCCGGCTGCGCGCGACTGATCCCGCCCACGCCCCCTTTTGCCCCGCGTGATGCGTTGGGCTAGCTTCGGGCTCCGATGCTCGAGGCGCTCATCCCGTACATCACCGCCCCCGAGAAGACGCTGATCGAAGATCTCCCGTTGATCGGCCCGCTCAAGCTGCAGCTGTTCGGGCCGCTCGTTGCGACGGGCGTGATCATCGGGTGGTTCCGATGCCTCAAGTACGCGCGTCTCAAAGATCTCGATGAGTTCTTGTTCCGCGACTACCTGTTCTGGTTGCTGGTCGCCGCGTTCACGATCTCGCACTGGGTCTCGGTCATCTTCTACTTCCCGCACCAGGTGCAGGAGGACCCGCTGGTCCTGCTCCAGATCTGGAACGGGCTGTCGAGTGTGGGCGGGTTCTTCGGCGCGTTCGTCGGGATGATGGTGTACCTGCGCTGGTACTGCGGCCGCCAACCGTCGGGGGTCCAGCCCGTGATGGTCTACGCCGACGCGACGATCTTCGGGCTGCTCATCGGGTGGTGCTTTGGCCGAGCCGGCTGCAGCATCGTCCACGACCACCCCGGCCGCATCGTTCCCGAGGGCACCTTCCTCGCCGTGGGTCCGTGGCCCGACGGTAGCTTCCGCTACGACCTCGGCCTGGTCGAGTTCATGTTCGCGGTGAGCTTGATGCTCCTGGTGTACTTCGTCATGCGCTGGGAGAAGTGGCCACCCGGGCGCTTGGTGGGCCTGGTGGCGACCGCCTACGCACCGTTCCGCTTCTACCTCGACTCCCTGCGCGCCGACGAAGCCACGCGCGGGGTCATCTCCACCCCCGACGCGCGCTACGCTGGGCTCACCCCCGCGCAGTGGTTCACGATCGCGTTCTTGCTCGCCGGGCTGTGGCTGCTGTTCGGGCGCAAGCCCAAGCCCACCGACTTCGACTACGCCAAGGACAGCGATCGCCGTAAACGCGAAGCCGCCGAGGGCAAGGACGACGACGACGACGGCGACTCCAAGTCGGCGGCCGGCAACGACTCGGTCGATGAACCGGACGACCAGCCGGACGACAGTGACGACGATGGGGGCGACGACGACGAGCCCGCGGACGACGAGCCCGCGGACGACGACGAGCCCGCGGACGACGAGCCCGACGACGACGACAAGCCCGACAAGAACGACTGACGCCCGCCGACGCGCGCAGTCGCTCGGCCCGGCCGTCGAGCCCGCGCACGCTCCGCGAGACGGAAACGAAGCCCCGGTGGCCCTCATGGGACACCGGGGCTTTTTTCCGCATGGTGGTGCAACCCACCCCACGGGTCCGCGTCTTGAGGGGCGAGCCGCGGAAACGACCCGGAACCCCCGCCGGCCCAGGACCCCCACCATGCGAATCTCTGTGCTGTTCATTCTGTCCGTCGCCCTTGCTGCTCCGCTGACCGGCTGCAAGAAGAACGACAAGGGCACCGAAAACCCCGACGAGGCCGCCGAGTCCGACGTCGATCCCCTCGACGAACTCCAGACCATCCCCGACCAGATTCAGGCCGAGATCGACATGGTCTTGCAGCCGATCAACGACGTCGACGTCGTGATCGACATGGTCACCAGCATGCCGCAGACGCTGGGCCTCGACGCCGCCAGCCTGCGTGGCATGGCCGCCGCCAGCCTCAGCGCCGACGGTGAGGTCTCCGTCGAGCTCGACATCGCGGCCGAAGCCAAGGCCGAGGTCGAGGCTGCGCTCCTCAAGATCAAGGGCATCGGCACCGGCCTTCGCGAGACCCCCGAGCGGGTCAAGACCGCCACCGCCAACATCGTGGCTCTGGGCGCCAAGGCCACCGGCCTCGTCGCCAAGCTGACCGCCAAGTACCAGGCCAAGCTGTCCAACCCCATGCTCAAGGGCGACAAGAAGGCCAAGGTCGAGGCCGACCTCGCTCTCATCGTCAAGGTCGACACCGACATCAAGGCGAGCGTCAGCGATGCCAAGCAGACCGTGACCTCCCTGCCGTCCAAGGGCAAGGAAGCGCTGGTCAAGCTGACCAAGGCCTTCGCAGGCGGCGCGTCCACCGACTGAGTTTCATCTTTCCGTTGTTCTCTTGGATGCCACAGCGGCATCCTCGCGAGCCCGAGGTCTCTCCGGTCCTCGGGCTCGTGTCTTTGGTTGCCACCGCCCAGCCGGCAACAGTTGCCACCCGACGAGACCCTCGCTGGCCGTGGGCGCGACGCAAGTGCGGGAAACCGAGCCCCGTTGATTTGGCGCGCGACTTGCTGAAGGGCTCTACGGGCGTGTCCGCCCGTCAATGACGTTCTATCTTCGGAACCCGCAGATCGATGCCCTCGAGACCGATGTCGTCGACCGGTTCGACGACGACATGGTGGCGATGGTCTACCGCGAGTTCCCGGTGGACGCACAGTTGCTGGGCACCGCGGGTCTACGTCCAGTGATCGCGCATGCGCGCCGACGAGCACGACATCACCGACTGCACACGCGCGGGGCCGTGGCTGGCTACCTGTGTCTGATGATGGTCCTCGGTGGGCACTTCGACACCGACCCTCAGCTTCCCTGGGCCGCGGCTGCCCTCACCCTTCCGCGCGCGGGCTCCAGTACAACCACCATTCAACGGCTGCTGTCCCGGGCGGTCGACCACCTTGCCCTGACCTGTGGGCCGCGCGGTCTCGAGTACATTCGGGTGCTCCGAAGGGTCGCGGCAACATCTTGGTCCGACATCGTCGAGCAGGATCCCGCTCCATGGCTCCGCGCGCTGTATCCGAGCAAGGCGAACGCCATCGGTCCCCACGGTGTGGCGAAGCTCCAGTGTGCAGGCGCGGCAGTGGCGGAGCGCCATCAGCTCACCCCGGCCATCGGCGGGATGATCTGCGCGGGCGCCATGCTGGTCCTCGGCGCCGGCTGTCACCACGACCCCCTCCACCCCTGGCTCGCCGCGGCGCTCGTTCGCGCCGACGAGCCGACCCCCATCGCCCACACCCAGCGGCTTTGGGCAGCATTGCGTTTGGCAGCGGAGCGCGGCCTCGAGGCCCGGATCCGCGTTCTTCGGGAGGACTGAGCATGGGCGAGTGTTGTGGATCAGACCGAGTCGCCAAGACCCAGCGCACCCGCGAGATCGCCGATACGCGAAGGCTCCTCGACGCCCCCAGCTGTTCCGAGGAGCAGGAGGACAACGAGATCGTCTCCGTCGAGCTGCTCGAGGGAGACGACACCGTCGACGCCGACGTTCTGCAGTGGGTCAACCTGGCCCGTGAAGACAAGTGGACGGTGGGCACGACCATCTCCCACATCGATCGGTGCTCTCGCCAGGTGCGGGTGAAGGTGACGTTTACCGAGGCCGGTGCGGAGAACTTCACGCTGAAGATGGTTGGTGCCAACACCAACGTGGCCTACTCCAACGCGGAGAAGGGGCGCAACGCGGCGTACAAGACCACGCCGGAGGACATCACCGTCGCCAGTGCGCACACGACAGGAGCCGGAGGGACCGTCGTCATCGACTCGTTCCGGGTGCCCGCGGCAGGAGGCCACCGGTATCACTTCGAGGCAACCGATAGCCACGGCAACACCGTCCAGAGCAAGACCCTGACCACCTGGCGGATGATCTTCTTGCAGTACTTGCCCATGGCAGGCTCCACCCCGCCGCAGAACATCGACACCACCCGAGCCGAGTACCGCAAGCACCACGTGGAGCTGGTCGACCTCGCGCCGCAGCAGATGGGCGCGTGTCCCGTGGACCTCGAGCGCCTCAACGCGTTCAAGACCACGGCACGGCTCGCCTACGCAGCGTCGGATTGTGCGGGACGCAAGCCGCATGTGATCGCGGTGGTCTCCGCCCTCCACGCAGCGCAGCCCGGCACGATGGTCTACGAGCGGAACGATGTACCCGTAGGTCCGGCACAGCCCGATCTCACGCTCAACGTCGGGACCGACCGGCTCTGGTACGACATGGGCGACGACCGCTCCTGGTTGGTCAAGGCCACGCTCCTGACCGATCCCCCTCGTCGAGCCGTCATCCTCGAACGCAAGTCCGCCATCTTCGATCGCGAACTTGCCATCGAGGAGCTACAGGCGACGATGTTGGACACGGACCCCCGGTATGCGGTGCTCCAGACCGAGTACGACACCCTCGAACGGGAACTCGACACCCTGGAGGATGAACTCGACACCCTGGTGTCCACCGAGACGGACATCCCCATTGGCAACTGCACGCCGCTCCAGAGCAGCCTCCATCCGGTCGCACACCAAATGCGACGCGTCCGTATCCGTGTCTCGAATCTCTCCGGCGTGGTCAAGCGAGGCCGGGTGGTCCTCAACGTGCGCCAGATCTCCTACTGGCGCGGTGGAACGAGCATCAACGTGGGCAACATCGTGTGCGTCGCCACGCAAAGCCAGTGGCAAGCCAAGGACTCCGCATCACAGAAACAAGTACTCATCCACGAGCTCGGCCACAAGATCGGGATGGTGCCCAAGGCCGACCACAGCAACTGCGACCTCGATGCGCCGCCCTATGTCTACGAGGGGCGTGGGCACAACGGCCCGCACTGTCACGCAGGCGTACAACTCCAAGACGACTTCGCGGGGGTCAACGAAGGCATGACCTGCGCGATGTGGGGCAGCACCGCGGGTCCCACCACTTTTTGC
>JAHZJA010000393.1 GCA_022601155.1 Deltaproteobacteria bacterium
CAGCCGCCCCGGAACGTTCGCCCATGTCCCTCGAAGTCTACAAAGTCCTTCACCTACTGGGGATCATGCTGTTGTTCGCGAGCTTGGGGGGCATGGCGATCCTCGGGTTGCGCGGAGGCGATGATCGCGAGGTCAAGCCGATCCGGAAGCTGGTGATGTCCAGCCACGGGATCGCGATGCTCGTCATTTTCGTCGCTGGCTTTGGTCTGATGGCCAGGCTGGGGATGATGGGCGCAGGGAGCTGGCCGACGTGGATCTTCATCAAGCTCGGCTTGTGGCTGCTGCTGGGCGCCGGGATCGTGCTCGTTCGGCGTACGCCCGAGATGGGCCGGGTGTGGTTGTTCTTGCTGCCGCTCGTCGGCGCCGCGGCCGCGTGGGTCGCGTTCACCCATCCACCAATCTGAGAGCCGGATCTCCGTGTCGGCACGACCGGACGCCGTGCGAGGCCCGTGATGCAGTGGTTGCGTGACGCCGTCGATGCGCTGCTGGCCGGCGACGCGCTGCCGCTGGGCGGGGCGGGCTCGCTGCTGGCTGCGGTGCTGTTGGTGGCGCTGCGATTGTTGCTGCCCTACTCGCGTCGCCGACTGATCGTCTGGCCGTTCCGGCTGTTGGTCGCGCACTTGGCCTTCGTGGCGTTGGCTGCCGTCACTCCGGCGGGCGGGGGGCTGCACCGGTTCGCCCAGCTGTCGGCGTTCTTGCTGATCTTGGTGTGCTTGGGGCGGGCGGGCTTCGTCCTGGTGATCGACTCGTTGCTGTCGCGCTCGATGGCGCGGCCGATGCCCAAGATCTTCCGCGACATCCTGGAGGGGCTGGTCTACACCGCCGCCGTCCTGGCCACGTTGCGCGCGGCGGGGGCCGAGCTCGATGCCCTGCTCACCACCTCCGCCCTGCTGACGGCCGTCGTGGGTCTGTCGCTACAAGACACGCTGGGCAACTTGTTTGCGGGGCTGTCGCTGCAGGCCCAAAACCCGTTCGAGCTGGGCGACTGGATCCAGTTTGCCGACGACGAGCAGATGGTCGGCCGCGTCGTCGAGATCAACTGGCGGGCGACTCGGGTGATCACACTCGACCAGGTCGAGGTGGTGATTCCCAACGGGATGCTGGCCAAGGCCCCCATCCGCAACTTCACCAAGCCTTCGGTGATGAGCCGCCGTTCGCTGCGGGTCGTGGTGCCCCGCGACGTCCCACCGCATCGGGTGCGAGCGGCGATCATCGCCGGGCTGCGGGACACCGAGGGGGTGTCTCCGTTGCCGGCCCCAGACCTCATCACCGAGGCGTTCACCGAGCGGGGCATGCAGTACTGGGTTCGCTACTTCATCGAGGACTTCCAGCGACGGGAGTCCATCGATGGGCTGGCCCGCGAGCGGATCTGGTACGCGCTGCGACGAGCCGCCATCGAGGTGGCGGTGCCGATGCTCGATGTCGCCGTGCACCCCGACGACGAGCAGCAGCGCAAGCGCTCGGCACAGCAGGGGCTGGCTCGGCGACTGCGGGTGCTCCAGCGGGTGGACATCTGTCGGGCGCTGCCTCAGGAGCAGCAGCAACGGCTGGCCGAGGCGGCCGAGATCCGCTCGTACGGGGCAGGGGAGCTGGTCATTCGCCAGGGGGCGGACGGTGACGAGCTGTTCATCGTGATGCACGGGCAAGTGCTGGTCACGGTCGACGAGGACGAGCACACGCCGCCCGGCGACAGCGTGGAGCTGGCGCGGCTGGGCCCGGGGTCGTTCTTCGGCGAGATGTCGGTGATGACCGGCGAGGCCCGGTCCGCCAATGTGCGGACCATGCAAGACAGCGAGCTGTTGGTGGTGGGCAAGGCGGCGTTCGCCTCGGTCCTCGCCGACGCACCTCAGCTGGCCGAGCGCATCAGCGAGGTGCTGGCCGAGCGCCAACAACAGCTCGACAGCGCTTCGTCCAAGCCCGCCGCACCCGCGATGCAGGGCGCGCTCGATGGCGAGCGCTCGGGGCAGCTGCTGGTACGGATCCGCGAGTTCTTCTCGCTGTAGAAGCTCAGCCGAACAACCACTCGACCAAGTTGCCGCCGAGCCATGTCTCGAGCACGATCCCCGGCAGCAGGCCCAGCATGCTCGCGAACAGGAACGGCCAGAACCGAACCCGCGACACGCCGAACAGCCACTGCATGGGGCCGAAGGTGAACAGCAGCAGCCGGAGCACCAGCACCGTTCGAAAGCCGTGGTTGGCCAGGCGCTCGTCGTAGCCGACCAGCCGTGCGGGCAGGCGCTCTTGCACCCAGTCGCGACCGACGAACCGCGCAAACCCGAACGCGGCACATCCGGCCCCGACCGCACCCACCCACGAGATCGGCAGGGCGAGCCAGGGATCCCAGATGAGCGCCGCCGAGATCACGAATGCATGGGAGGCGACTCCGAGCGGTTGCAGCGCGGTGAAGGCGGCGATGAACAGCAGTGGCCCCCACGGTCCCGAAGAGCGCAGCCAGTTGCGGGCCTCCTCGATATCGACATCCGAGGCCACCACCGCGGCGATCAACGCCGCGTAGACGATGACCAGCAGCAACCGAGCTCGACGAGATTTGCGCACAGGCGGCTGTCAACGTAGCAGCAACCCCCGTGGCGTCCACTGCAGCCCCGGTCTCGAGGGCCATCGCCTGTGGCCTGGGGCCACGATTGGGTCCGGCCGGTCGTCGCCAGCGAGCCGGGCGGGCACTTGGGGTCTTCGCGCCGTCGTCCCGTCACGGGGGGCTGGTGGCCGCAATACGGGTGTTTGGCCGATCCAACCGGTCCGGTGGCACGGCTCGCGACCGCAATGGGATAAAAGCCCCGCGACGTCCCATGGCTCGCTCTGCTTCCTCCGCTGGAAAGTCCCGCGCCCGGCCCGTTGCTGCGGTTCCGCGGTTCGATGGCACCGTGACCGATGCGGTTCGCGAACGCGCGGCCGAGATCCATCGAAGACTACGCAAGGCCCAGCCTTCGCCCCAGGTGGAGCTGGACCACACGGACGCGTGGACGCTGCTGGTGGCGACCATCTTGGCGGCGCGCTCCAACGACCGAACCATCAACGGGATCACCCCCCAGCTGTTCGCACGCTGGCCGACTCCGGCCGATCTCGCGGCCGCTCCGCAAGAGCAGGTCGAGGTGGTGGTCAAGCGCTCGGGGTTCTTCCGCCAAAAGGCGGCGGCGATTCGCAAGACGGCCCAAGCGGTGGTGGCCGAGTTCGGCGGCGAGGTACCGGCCTCGATGGAGGAGTTGATCACGCTGCCGGGCGTCGCTCGCAAGACGGCCAACGTGGTGCTGGCCTCCGTGTTTCGCATCGGCAGCGGCATCATCGTCGACCTCCACGTCACCCGGATCGTGGAGCGCTTTGGGTTCACCACCGACAAGGACGCCAAGAAGATCGAGGCGCTGCTGTGCGTGTTGTTTCCCAAGCGGTCGTGGGTCGATGTTGGGCATCGCCTCGTCTTGCACGGGCGACACGTGTGCACCGCTCGCAAGCCACGGTGCGGTCATTGTCCGCTCAACGAGGTCTGTCCTTCGGCGGCAGACGAGCCCGTAGGGCGCTGGTCGGCACGGGCGCGGTGGGAGCAAACGCTCGCCGAGTCGCGGGGCGAGGTCGATACGTTCGCCGACTGAGGTCGTGCTGAGGGTCTGTTCCGTCGTGCCCACCTCGTCTCGCAAGATCGCTGCATCGCTGCCGGCCCTCGCGGCCGCACTCACCACGGTGCGTTGGTGGATCCAGGGCAGCGGCAACCTGTACACCGACACCAGCCACGGTTCGTACCAGCCCGATCCCGATCTCGGGTGGCGGTTCGTGGAGGAGGGCCCGCTGTGGCTCGGTCTCGATGCCGTGGGAGTCTTGGTCGGGCTGAGCGTCGCGGTGTTCGTGGTCGGCTGGTGGATCGACCGCCGGGCATCGACCGGGGGACCCTGGGGGCCGGTGCTGTGGGGAGTGGGGGTGCTGTCGCTGGGACTGCCCATCGCCGCGTTTGCCACTGGACTGCCGCCCGACGATGCGCGCGACCAGCTGCCCGAGCAACAGGTCCAGGCGCCCACCGAAGGGGTGGCGGCGAGCCTGCCCGGTCTCGCGGCGGGTCGCTATGCGGTGGCCGAGGATCCGGCGCAGGGGGTGATCGTCGCGACCGTCTCCGCGGGCGGAGAGGAGTTTCAGTCGCGCTTTACGGGCTTGCGCGGCACCTGGACCGGGGACCCGTCCGACCTTGGCACGCCCATGGAGGCCATCGTCGAGGCCGACCCCCGCACCGTGGACACCGGCGTGGAGCTGCGTTCGAAGCACGCGCATGAGTACCTCCAGGTGGAGGCGTTCGACGTGATGCGGCTGCAGCTGTCGAGCCTGTCGGCTACCGAGGCGGCCGCGGACGGGGCGGTGACATTTGCAGGACCCGGAACGCTGACCTTCATCGGCGACGAGCTCGACGTGGATGTCACCGGGACGCTGCGTGCCCTCGACCAGGCGGCTCGACGCCGCCTGGGCCTGGCCACTGCCCACGCGATCAAGGTGACGGCGGGCTTTTTCGTGCCGATCGCTCAGACCAAGCTGTCTGCCCATGCTTCCGACTTCAGCGCCGACCGGATCCCGATCCAGGTGGAGCTGATCCTCATCTACGAGACCACCTCGAACCCCAGCGAGTGAGAAACACACCATGCTGCGACTGACCCACACCCTCATCATGGCCTGCGCACTCGCGGGCCTTGCCACCGTGCCGGCCTGCGACAAGGGCGGCGACGCCAAAGCCGACGGGAAGAAGGCAGACGCCAAGAAGGCCGATGCCAAGAAAACCGACGCCAAGAAGGCCGATGCCAAGGCGGACGACAAGAAGGCCGACGACAAAAAGGCGGACGACAAAAAGGCCGATGCCCCGCCGACTGGCGATGCTCTGGTCATCAAGGCCAGCCACACCGAGCCCAAGCCCGATGACCCCGTGACCGTGACGGTGACCGGGGTGCGCGTGGTCAAGGCCACGTTCGATCCCAAGAATGTCGAGGGTGGTACCGCCGAGATCGAGATCGATCCTGGCACGCTGACCTCCGGCAGCGACATGCGCGACAACCACCTCAAGTCGCCGGACTACCTCGACCTGCCGCAGTTCCCCAAGATCACGGTGGCCGTGTCCGACGTGAAGAAGGCGGGCGACGGCTATACGGCCAAGCTCGTGGTCAAGGGCGTCGGCAAAGAGGTCACGTGGGAAGCGGTCCCGTTTGCGGTGCTCGAGACGACCGACACGGGCGTCAAGATCAAGCTGGACCACGAGTTCAAGCGTGATGACTTCGGCCTGGGCAAGCCCGAGGGAGACAACGTCGCGCAGAAGCTCGAGGCCTCGCTGACGATGATGATCAACAAGACCGGCTGAGGCCGGCGACGGCAACGGCGAAGGCGCTGGTGGCCTTCGCGAACGAGGGCGGCCCGGGCTACGGGCTCGCCCTTTTCGTTGGTGGCTTCGGGGGCGTGACGCCCGGTGGCGAACGACCGCGGCCGTCGGGACCACCGCGCCGATGCTCTTGGGATGCACGCGGTGATGGTCGAACTCCGGGTGCCGCCAAAGCGTTGGCGGATGCGCGGTGGAGCCAATGCCGCGGCGTCGGTCTTGCTCGCGGGAGCTGCGGGGCAGCAGGCCCGGCTCCACGCCGTCCGCCGCCACAAATCGACGCACAATCGTGGGGCGGACCCTTCCTTCTCGGCCCAGCGGTCGTACGTTGATCTCAGGAGCAGCTGACCGCATGACCCGATGGCAAATGTGGAAGGAACTTCGCGCGGCCATGAAAGACCCCGCGCGGGCGGGCGACGTCGCCGCCTACAAGGGGGCCCTCAGCGGTGCCCGGGCGCGGCCGGCGGTCGAGGAGCAGCTCGACGCGGTCCGTGACACCTACCCCGTGACCGACCTGGACGCGCTGGTGAAGCTGGACGACGGGACGTTCGGTCGCGAGTTCGCACGCTTCATGGAGGCCAACGGCCTCAACGTGATCGCGCCCAGCGATGAGGTGCCCACCGAGGTGCTGCGCAGCGCCGCGTTCACCGTGCGCTACGCCGCGGTGCACGACATGATCCACGTGCTCACCGGTTTCGACGCCTCGTGGCCGGGAGAGGTCGGGGTGTGGGCGTTCGTCGGCGGCCAGAACTACAGCTTTGGGTTTCGCGTGGCCGCCGTGGTCGCACTGTTGTTCACGCCGTTTCGCTCTCCGCTGCGCCTGCGCTCGGCGTGGCGAAATTTTCGGGCTGGCTGGGCGATGGGCCGACGCGCGCGAACGCTCGTGGCGCAGCAGCTGGAGACGCGATTCGAGCACGGGCTCGAGGACGTCCGCGCGGAGCTGCGGGTGGTCGGGGCAGGCGACGGCTACGTGCCGCGGGCGCTCCAACCGGCGGCTGCCACGTCGCAGTAGTACGCCAATCGTCTTGACAAACATCGGACAATTGTCCATCTTGATGTCGTGCTTTCCGCTCAGGAGGTCGAGGACCTTCGAACTCGCCTGATGATGAGCCGGGCCCAATTCGCACGTCTGTGCGGAGTGGACGCCCGAACGGTGGTCCGCTGGGAGACGCCCGGCGGCCCTCGACCAACCGGCGCTGCTCACGCGGTCATGGCCGCGATCCGAGAGAAGCTGGATGCCGATCCTGGCAATGCATCTCGGGTCATCAAGTTCCTGGTGGGTGCGGCTGCCGTCGGCGGTCTGGCCTACGTGTTGCTCAAGCTACTGGGCAAGGTCAACGGAAGCACGGGAGACGAACGATGACGAACATGAAGTGCCCCCAGTGTGATCACGAACTGAAGATCGAGACCTCTCTCGCCCGCATGGGTGCGGTGCTCGGAGCGGCGGTCGGCGCCGCCTCGCGTCGAGGCTTCGGCGTCGGCGGCTTGCTCCGCGGTGCTGCGATCGGCGGCGGTGTGGCGTACCTCTTGGAACGATTCATGACCCCTCGCTGCCCCTCGTGCAGCGGCGCCACGCCTACCCCCACTGCTCCCACCGAGTCTTGAGCCGTCCGGGCGTGATGGCGTCATCACGCTCAGGCCGACCTGCGGCCGAGTCCCCGCTGTCGGGCCCGCGGTACTGTGTCGGCCTTGTCCGTCGCCCTCACCACCGCCCTGATGGCCGGGGCGCTTGCACCCTCGGTGGGGCAGGGGATCGAGCTTCAGTGGTCGGCCCCGCCCCAGTGCCCCCAGCACGGGGACGTGCGGGCCGCGATCGATCTCAACCTGGCCCACGAGTCGTTCGATGATCGAGTCCACGCGGTGCAGGTCGTTGGATCCGTCGAGCCCATCGCGGGACGTTGGATCCTGCGGGTACGCACCGAGCTCCCCACCGGGTTGGTGCAGCGTGAGGTGGAGAGCGACACCTGCACCGAGCTGGCCGCGGCCGCGGGCTTGATCGTCGCGGTTGCCCTCGATCCCTTGCGGGTGCTGCACACCGTCGAGCCCCCGGCGGCCGTCGTGGTCGGGCCCCCGCTTGGGCCGCGGCCGCCCGCCGAGCTCACGCCGAGTGCCGAGCCGGTCGTGGCCCCACCTGTCGTGGAACCCGAGGTCGCACCTGCGATCGAGTCGCCGCCCGAGGTGGCCGAGCCCCCGCCCAAACCAGCTCGGCGTGCGCTCGACCTACGACTGGGGGTGCTGGGCGAGTTCGGCACCCTGGCGGTGGCACGCGTGGGGGGATGGGGCAGCGTCGGCTATGTCGGCAAGCGGTTTCGCGTCGACCTTGCGGGGCAGTATTGGGGCCCGCGACGCGTCCTCCCTTTCGAGCAGGAACCATCGGCTGGGGTCGCGGTGCAGCGCGGCGGCGTGGCCGGGCGGGCGTGCCTGGTCCCCACCGATGGGCCCTGGGAGTTGGACACCTGCGTGGGCATCGAGGCGGGAGTCGACCGAGCGCGGGGGGTGGGCCTGGGTCGCTCGCGGGTCACCCACGCTCCGTGGCTGGCGGCCGCCATCGGCCCCCAGGTGTCGTGGCTCTCCGCGCGGGGGGTGGGCGTGTGGGTGGCCGCGGATGCGATGGTCCACTTGGTGCGCCCGACATGGAGCGTGACCGACCTTGGCCGAGTCGCTCAGACGGGCCCCGTGGGATTTCGAGTGGTGTTGGGCCCGACCGTGCGGCTGGGTCGCTAGGAGGTGGTCTTCGTATCGTCGCGATGGGACTGCGGTGGATCCGGGCACGGCGTCGCGATGCCGCAAGTGGCCTCCGAAGCCGCCCTGGTGCGTCCGCCAGTGACGAGCCGTTCGTGGCGCCCGGCAATCACTCGACGTGGCCTGGGAACGCCGTACGGGCGTCTCACGGGCGTCCCGGCGACGATTCTCGTCATTCGGGTGGTGTCGAGTCCCGCAAGTCAGCGCTTGCATAAAGTTAGTTTTGGTGGGTTTATGTGACTATTGAAACTCAACATTGCAGTGGTGGTGGGGCTGCTGGGCTCGGGGGGTTGCGACGGGCCGAGCGTGGACCCGAGTCCTTTTGCGGGACCGAATGTTGCACGCTCGGGCGAAGGGCCAGAGCCTCAGCCAACTCCGACGTGCACGCCGACCATCCCCGAGATCAGCGCGGACATGATGGTCGAGTTGCTGCCGCCAGGGCCCGAGCTGCTGTGGCTGCGCCGGGTCCACGACGTCGTCGCGCTCGATGCGACGCGCATGGTGGTCATGGGTACTCACGGCGACTTCTTCCCGGAGGGGCTGTTCCTGATGGCCTTCGAGGAGGATGGGACGCTCGCCTGGTTCTCGCTCGCGGAGATGAACGATGCGGTCCCCGTCCGGCTGGAGCCTCGCCCCAGCGGCGGGGTATGGGCTACGGCCTCCAGCTACAACGGCCAGACAGCGGTGTGGCGGGTGGATGGCGACGGCACGGTGTCGGCACCGACGCTCGTCGAGGGCTTGTTCACCGTTGACGCGTTGGCCCTGCCCGACGGCGGCATTTGGCTACGCGGATCTGCTTCCGCATCGGATTCAGCGCCTGCCTACGCGCAAGTCGATGCCGCAGGCGCCTTGCTGTGGCAAGGCGGCCAGGACTCGCTCGCCGTCGAGCATGTGATTGCCGACGGCACGATCCAGCGGTTCGATGCGGCGGGGGCTCAGCTGTGGGAGCACGATCCTCGGCCCGAGCCATTCGCCGGTTTTCCGCTCGACCGAGGCGCAGCCTGGGCCCGCCTCACCGTGCAGGGCAACACCGCGGCGTTTGGAAGCATCGTCGACCAGGGAGGTGATGCCGCGCTGATGCTCGGACTGGATGTCCAGGGTGACGCGCTGTGGAGCCAGCTGCGGCCGCAGGTCTCGGTGTCTTCTGCGCGTACGCTCGACGGTGAGCGCATGCTCGTCGTGGGCCGGGCATCTCAGTGCGCATACCAGGCGTGGTTCGGATTGTACGACCAGAGCGGAGCCTCGCTGGTCGAGGGGCGCCTGGCGGACACGACGGTTCGCGGCACGCTGGGCATCGACGGGGCGGACCGACCGGTCTCCGTCGATTCGACGGGAAACGCCGTCGTGGTGCAGTGGTATCCGGAGGTGGGCCCATGAGTCCTTCCCACATGGTGATCCTCGGCGTGGCGCTGGTGTTGACGGCATGCGGGCCGTCCCCGGCGGGAGGCGGGACCGACAGCGCGACCGGAACGGGCGGCGATACCTCCGGCAGCAGCAGCAGCAGCAGCAGCAGCGCAGATGTGGTGGCGGATGAGACCGCGACGACGGGCGAACCCCCCCCGCTGTGCCAGGCGTACCGCCACTGGTTGGTGGACAATCGATCCTGCGGACGGGTCGGCGTGGGCGATGTCGATGCGGACGGCGTGGACGATGTCGTGGCCTTGCCAGGCGGTGCGTCCTTCATTGCCCAGGTGGTGGACCGGCCTGTGTACACGTACCGGGGCGGCGCGCTGCCGCTGGCGGCGCCCGAGTTGCACTGCTGCGTGGAGATGGGGCCACCGCACGCCCTGGAGTTGGCCGACGTCAACGCGGATGGTCGGCTGGATCCCGTGTTCACCATCGATCAGCAGACCGCTCGGGGAGACGTGGTCTCGCCCATCATCGTGGTCGAAGGCGTCGTCGCGGGTCCGGTTGGGGGCTACCTGGCGCACCAGCGGCTCGTCAACGCCAGCGCCGCCACTCCCACGCCCCGTCTCGCCGCGGGTGATTTCGTCCCGGGTACGCCCGCCATCGCCGTCGCCAGCGGCACGACGGTCGACGGGACGATCACGGGCGTCGTCGGGCTGTACAGCGCCGACGGATTACGCTGGGGGCCGCCCGCCTTGGAGGCGCTCGTCACCCTCGAGCAAACGGCTCGCCAACTGGGGGCCACCGACGTCGACGGTGATGGCCAGGATGATGTGGTGCTGCTGCTCCAGTCCGGGCTGCAGGTGCTGCGCAGCCCCGGAGACGGAACCCTGGCCCCGATGCAAGTCGTTCAACCCCCCGCGCTGCACTCCACGCTACACGTCGGCGATCTCGATGGTATGGGCGCGGCGGACATCGTCCTCGCGGGCCCAGAGGGGATCGTGGTGGGCTTGGTCACCGCCGGTCAGATCGCATGGATGTCGCAGTCGGCCCCCGTGTTGCCCAACCCCTGGGTGTTGGTGGACTTCGATGGCGATGGGATGCTCGACGTGGTCACGGCGGAGGCCGATCTGGTGCTGGCGTATCGGGGGCTGGGCGACGGTACGCTCGTGACGGAGGCCCAGGTGCTGTCGAGCGGAGTAGGCGAGGAGGTCCTCGACCTGGCCGCTGGAGATCTCGACGGAAACGGCCGCGACGAGGTGGTCGTCTGCGACGACGCGGGCATGCTGGTGGTATCGGCGGGCGGTTGATAACCCGCCCGCCGAGGGCCCCAGCTTCGCCCGCACTGCGGGGGCCACCAGCGGGCCGCGACGGAGCCGTTGTGCGGGGGTGGATGAATTCATGGGACCGCTGGCGGCATGCGTGCGTGACGAGGGATGCCGTCGACCGTCGGCGACCTCCCCACGAGTAGTGCGGTCTGCACGCACTGGCCTCGCCGCTGGCCCGTAGTCACCGTTCGCTCGCGATGCCCCCGACCTCGCACCCTGCGATCGTCGTCCCAGACGCCATCGACGCCTCGGGCCAAGATATTGTGACGACATGAGGCACGGGCGGCGATGGGGGGGTGTTGTCGCTCGCCGCCCGCGAAATTTCGACCATGCCCGGCGCCCAGCCGCAGTCTGACGCCCGGATGGCGGATCGCTATCCCGCGATGTTCCGGGCGCACTACGGCAAAGTCGTGCGCTGGTTGACCGTGCTCGGCGTGCACCGGGCCGACGTGGATGACGTGGCCCAAGAAGTGTTCATCGTGGCGCATCGCAAGCTCGACCAGCTCCGCCCCGATGCGTCGGTGACCGGATGGCTGCTGGGTATCAGCCGACGGGTGGGCGCGACGGCGCGTCGTACGCGGGCCCGCGCCCGGGTCCGCGAGACCCAGGCCGATCGCCCGCAGCCCGCCCTCGATCCCGAGACGGTGGCGATGCGGAGCGAGGCCGCGCAGGTGCTGCACGAGTTCCTGATCTCCCTGCCGGAGGAGCAGCGCCTGGTCTTCGCGCTGTACGAGATGGACGGGGCCAACGCGACCGAGGTTGCCGAGGCGCTGGGGGTCTCCCGCAACACGGTGCACTCGCGCATTCGACTCATCCGAGAAAAACTGGGCCGTGTGGTCGCCCGTGAGCGGGCCAGAGTGGGGAGAGCCGATGCCTGAACGAACCGAGACGATCCCCGAGCTGGACTCTGGTGTTCATCGGTTGCTCGCAGCCTACGAGGCCGAGACGTTCCGTGCGCCCGACCAAGTCGAGGCCGCCCTCGACCAGGTCAATGCCAAGCTCGCCACGACCGCGGCGGCAGGGAGCACGGCGGTGGGCATGTCCACGACCGCGAAGGTCATCGTGGCCAGTGTGGTGCTGAGCGCTGGGGTGTGGATCGGGTGGGGGCGGGGTCCATCCGAAGACCCTCCGGCCGTGGCCGCAGTGGCGCAGGGTCCGTCCACGGACAACCTGGAGGGGGCACCGTCGGAGGCTGCGGTGACGGTCGAGCCTGGTGGTCCCTTGGCCGCGCCTGTCGCGAATACGGGCCGGCCCGTCGTCGTGGAGGTGGGGACCGTGGCCGAGCCCGGTGCTGAGCCGGAGGTGGTGACCACGGGCGCGGAGCGTGAGCGAACCAAGACCGGTGCCATCACGGCGGAGCCAAGTCCAACCGCGAAGCCACGTCCAACCGCGCAACGCGGCTCCGCTGCGAAGCCAAGTCCAACCGGGAAACGCGGCCCCGTGGCGGCGCCACGTCCAACCGCGGAGCCCACTGCCGCCATCGACCCCACCGAGGAGCCCACGCCGCAGTCGCTCGCTGCCGACCTGCGTCTGCTGCAGCAGGCCCGTACCGCGCTGCGTGGGGGGCACGGCGTGCAGGCACTGGAGCACGTACGACGGCACCGCCAACGACACCCCGAGAGCACGTTCTCGGAGGAGCGTGATGCCACCGAGGTGATGGCCTTGTGCGCGCTCGGCCGAACCACGCAGGCAAAGGCCAGGGCGGTCGAGTTTCAGCGACGTTTTCCTCGGTCTGCACGCGATGTCCTCGCCGGATGCAGCCCGTGATCTGCCATTGTCTCGATCGAGAGCGCAGCCCATGAAGTACTGGAGTCTCGTCGTCGTGTCGGTCGCCCTGGCGGTTGCGGGGGCTGCCGCATGCACCATCGACCAAGACGTGGGGAGCCTGACGGGAGCGGGCTCTTCCTCGACGTCGGGTGGCACGACCTCGGGTGACCCCGGTGAGACGGTCTCCGAAGAGACCCGCTCGGACAAGCTCGACCTCGCCACGATGGATCTGCCCGGGGAAGAGTGCGCCTCGGTGATGCAGACCACGACGATCGAGGAGCGTCCAGCCGACATCGTCGTGGTCGTCGACCACGCCGTCTCCAACGCACAGCACGCCGCCACGTTCGAGAATTTCTCGCTGCTGATCGCCAACGAAGACATCGAGGACGCGCAGGTCGTGATGCTGGCCGGATACCCCTCGGGCGGCGGCGGAGTCTGCATCCAGCAGCCCCCCTTGGGCACGGGGCAGTGCCCTCTCGATGACGACAACCCGCCCACGTACCTGCACGTGGACGAGCAGATTCAGGCGAGCACGTTGCTGTCCCAGGTGCTCGAAAGCTACCCGCAGTGGGCTTCGTCGATGCGCCCCCAGGCGTGGAAGCACATCTGGGTGATGAGCAGCGCCGACGCGACGATGCCCACGGCGCAGTTCTTGGCCGAGCTGTTGGCGCTCGATGAAGGATTTGCGCAGCTCACGGTGCATGCGATGGTGCCCAACGGGCCGGGGGGCGGGTGCACGTCGGTGCTGCCGGGCACCCCTGTCGGCCCCGCCGACGCATACATCGACCTGGCCGCGTCCACGGGCGGGGTGTTCGAGCCGCTGTGCGACTACAACGTCAAGACTCTGTTCGAGAGCCTGCTGGAGCGGATCCAGAGCACGGCGCTGTCGTGCTCCTATGAGATTCCGCCTCCGCCGCCCGGGCACGTGTTCGACCAGGACCGAGTCAACGTGGACTACGACGACGGGACCGGGTTCAACACCGTGGGGTATGTGCCGAGCGCGGCCGACTGCTCGATGGTCGGCGAAGGCTGGTACTACGACGACGAAGCCGCCCCGACGACCATCTTGATGTGTCCTGCCACCTGCGCCCGCTTCTCGCAGCTACAGCAGGCGAGTATCGACATCCGCTTTGGCTGTGCAACGGTCCCGGCCGGCTAGCGTCTCTCTCTGTGTACCCGAGGCCCGCGGGGGTGCAGCCGGCCTGTCGCAAGCCGAGCGTGGTGGCGGAAGGTCAGGCCGAGCGGGCGGGGGATCGGTGACCACCTGCTGGCCGAGCGCCTGCCGCTTGCGCACCTCACGGTTGGAGGTTCGCCGCCCATCCACGATGCGGCGGCGCGCAACCTTCAGGAGCCAGGCTCGGAAGCCCCCGCAGCGCGTCGATCCAAGCGTCGTGGCAGGCGTCGTCGTCGGCGGCGTCATCGGGCGCCAGCGCCCGTACGTAGGCCCAGATCTCCGTGTACCAGCGCTCGACGAGCGCCGTGTGGGCATTGGCCTCCCCCAGCTGGTATCGGACCACCAGCAGCTGGTCGGCGGGGCTCATCGGCCCACGGAGAGGCACGGTACCCAACAAGTCGTGCCGGACCACGAAAAAGTTCGCGGCCTCGACCGAGCAATCGCGCTCCGCTCTGAACGCGCTGCGTGATGGTCCTCCGCGGCGACAGTGGCCCGTCTGCTCTGAGCTTCCCTCGCATCACCGCCCACGCCAGATGGGGCTTCTTGGGGCGGACGCCGAGCCATGTCTCGCTGTCGGCGTGCAGCACCACGACCGGATCACTGCGACGGCCTTCGAGCACGTGTCGCGGTGGTCGGTCGGTCACGACCGTGGTCTCCAACGGCTCGGCCATTCCAAGACGAAGTGGCCGCACGCGGACGGGTCCTTGGCTTGCCGCGCGGATACCAACGGCCAGGCGCGGCTCACTACGTGCGCTGAAGTGGGGCGTTGCGTGCTGCCGTAGGTACCCGCTCCGTCACCCCTGACCCCAATCCCTGCGCGATGTGCGGCTCGCTTCGGCGGCGCCTCGCAGTCGGCGGGTTTTCGCATTGTTCGACGAGGCGCAAGAGCCCCGCGAGAGGCTCGATTGGTCCGGCATGGAGGCCCGTCTGTGGGAAAACGAATAGAGCTGCGAGCGGGATGTGTCTCCACGACCGGTGCCCCCGCCGTGGTTGCGCGGTTGCTCGACCGCACAACCCTACGATCGTGCGGGGGGACATCACGAATCACTAGCACCGGGACACACCAAACGGGGTGCACCGGGACGAACGAAGGACCGCTCATGCTCTCCAATTCCTATTCCCGCGTCTGTTTGCTCCTCGCCATCCCGGCCGTGATGTCGGCGTGCACCGACGAGAGCATCCTGGCCGACACCGACCGGCAGGTCGACGGATTCATATGCGACGTCGTCCAGGTCGCCGCGGAGCACGCCGACCAATCCCCCGACGAGTTCTTCTCTTGCAGGGGCAACTCGGTGCGGCTCGAGCTGGACCCCGAGTTCGAGCAGGAGCACTGGGAGCTGTTGACCTCGGGTCGGGCCAGGCTCGAGATCGACCGAGAGCCCGGGATGCTCGACGGTGGGGTCATCCCGGCGTCGGAGATCACCATCGTCGAGTCGGGCAGCGTCCAGGCGGCCTCCGACTCGGTGGGGGACGACGGCAGCTCCGTCCTGGTCGTTCGCGTCGTGACGACAGACGTCGACCCCAACGGTCTGGTCAGCGAAGCCGAAATGTACGGGAACATCTTTGGTGGGCCCGACGACAACGTCAATCTCAAGTCACAGATCGAGGGGTGCTCTCACGGCAAGCACGCCATCCAACCTGCGGTGGTGCCCGGGCCTCATCCGGGGGTCATGACCGTATCGGTCGACCAGACGGCCGCCGGCAGCGAGTCGAGCGCCCTGGCCGACGCAGCGGCCGCGCAGGCTCAGACCCAACTGGGCCTCGACGGGCCCGTGGAGTCCAGGTTCGACCACGTGCTGTATTGCATGCCGCCGGGGACGAACGGTGAGTGGCGGTCGTGGGCCGAAATGAACAGCTCGCGCTCGGTCTACAACCAGGATTGGTGCTCGAGCGCCAGCGCTCCGGCTCATGAGTTCGGCCACAACATGGGGCTCCGCCACACGAACCGTCACGGCCGGGACCGTGCCGACACCGTCGGCCACATGGGCTACAAGTACATCGACGACGAGACACCGAGCAAATGCTTCAACGCCGCACGGAGCTCTCAGCTGGGCTGGTTCGCCGACAGGGAAGTCATGGTCGAGGCGGGCACGAGCGGCGAGTACGAGCTGATCGGGGCGGTGGACTACCCGCAGGCCACCGGTGAGCAACAGGTCTTGCTCAAGATCGTGTCCTTCGACGGTAGCCGAGTCCTCCACATTGGCTACAACGTCGGCACCGGGCCCAACGCAGGTACCGATGCCACCCGACGCCATGTGAACGTCGTTGAACAGGAGGGTGGCGGGTCGTCCACCCATCTCGCCGCGCTGACCGAAGGCAGCGATGCACTCGTCGTCGGATCCTTCGGGAACCCCGCGCAGAAGGTGACAGTCCAGGTCCTCTCTCGCCCCAGTGAGCCGGAGGTCGGATCCGCAACCGTGGACGTCGCAACCGTCCAGGTCACGTACACAGACGAGCGCGGCAGGGTCAACTGAGGCTGATCGCGCGTGGGCGCGTTGCGGTCGAGCGTCACCGTTTCGCTCGACCGGACAGCGGGACAGGACGTGGCCGGGCGCGTGCTACCAGGGAAAGGCGAACAGGGCATGACCAAGGCCAATCGCCGACACGGAGATCACGGCCCCCACGCTACACAGCAGCGCCAAGCGGGGGCGCACACCTCGAAGGCCGGCCGCCGTCAACAACACGGTGGCGTAGAACAAGAAGAAGCACAGCGGACTCGCACCAATCGATGCGATCCAGTAGTGGTTGAGGAAGTTGTCACAAATACAGTGGGGAACCAGCATGACCGCGCCGAGGATCACGGCGTAGGCCATGAATCTCGGGCGATGACGTGCGAGGACCACTGCGACGAGGACGAGGGGAGCCGCGGTACAGCGGAGCAGCCCGCAAGCCTCGCAGCAGCCGCCGTCCAGTGGACCACCACAGGAGACGCACGCGATGAAGAACGCCAGCGTTGCCGAGATGACGAGGCCGAGACCGACCACACGACCCGGGGGTTGTTGGCCATGCGGGCGTTCTCCACGAGTGAATCGTCGGCCGAACAGTCCAAGCACGACGACGATCCCCACAAACAGGCCGAG
>JAHZJA010000394.1 GCA_022601155.1 Deltaproteobacteria bacterium
CGGTGCTCACCGACGTAGTAGGGCCAAAACTCCGCGTAGGTCTGGATTCGCGTCTCCGGCATCGATCGTTGCTCCGCCGCGACGATACCGGAAAGCGACGCTTCGTGCCGTGAGGCACAGCCCGCCTTCAACTCGTGGCGATGAGACGCAGCCCCGGGTGCAGCAAGGGCGCAAGCTCGACCAGCTCGCCCTCCACCAGCCGCTCCAGTGCAGCGCGAGCGTCGATCGGCGGCTCGGCATCGGAGGGCAGCGCGGGCACATCGAAGGCGTGGTCGCCGAGACTGGCCCCGGTGTCCACGTTGATCGCGTCCAACTTCAGGCCCTCGCTGCGATAGCGCAGCGGAAGTCCCGTCGCCTCCCACACGCACATCTGCGTCGCCGCGATGCGGCTGGGGTGGCAGGGAATGTCGAGCACGGTGGGCGACGGCGTGGGCTCGGCGTCTCGGGCTTCGGCCAGCGTGCCTCGAAGCGTCCGCAGCGTCTCGACCACTGCGCGCTGCTTCTGCGCATCGAGCTCGAGATAGGCATCGGCCAGCGCTCCCAGCGGGGAGGGGCTCCACGCGCGGGGCCCAGCGTCTTCGATCCACACACCGTCGGGGGTCTGCACGGTCGACCCGGTGACCCGCCGCTCGCCTTCGGGGCCCAGCGGGACCGTGAGACTCCAGTTCTCGCGGCGAAAGCCCCCCGGACGCGCCAGCACCTCGAGGCTACCGGTCATGCCGCCGGGGCCTTCGATTGCATAGACGACCAACAGCGACTCGCTGGGCAGCGGCGCCAACTCTCGAAGAATTCCTGCGCGGTCGGTGGGAACCGGTGCATCGGTCGGGACCACGACGGGCAAGACGTCTGCGAGCCGGTCCACCACGGCGGCGTGGCTCTCGGACGACGGCGCCCCCTCGTCACACGCGAGCAGGGTGCTCAGCAACGCGAGACTCAGCAGCGTGGCGAGCCGACCGGTGGCCGGGGCGATCGACGGTCGTGGCATCCCTGGCGCCCATAGCACGCGGCACCGATCCCCCGAACTTCTCGACGAAAATCAGTTGCCGACGATCTCGAGCTCGGAAAACCCGCCGCAGTTGGAGCTCTCATGGTCGGACAGCTCGAGCTCCACGCGCACCCCTTCCACATCGGGAAAGGCGATCATCGGCGGATCGGGGGTCATGGCCAGGCTGAACATCTGCTGGAACACGACGGTGTCGGCGGCATCGAACACCCGCACGACCACACTCTCGAACCCGAAGTTCTCCTGGAACGACTGGTTTTGGTGCAGCCCGTTGCCCGTCATGGTGATCTGGCTGATGCAGTACGGCTGGAGGACCGACCAGGTGAACACCGCCGGGGTGTCGTTGGGCCCCGGACCATCGGAGAACCACGAAGTCGTGAAGTTGTCGTCGACTGCGAGGTAGCCCTGGAAGTTGTCGTTGAACACCGACGAGACCTCGACGACCCCTTCCGGGGTGATGTCGTCGACGGGGCCCACGCAACCGACGGGCCCTCCGCTGCTGGTGCCCGGTGGCGTGTCGGTGGTCGGCGCCGGACCGGTCGACGACGAGCCATCGACCGGGGGCGGCGGGCCGCTGGTGCCACCGGTCGGGTCGCCGTCGGTGCTGCTGCCGACATCCTCACCGTCGGTCGCTTCGGACGGCGTGTCGGGCACGGTGACGCAGCGTCCGTCGGCGGTGCTCCAGGCCGAGCCAACGCAGGCCGGATCCGGGTATGCACAGACCTGCTCGGGAAAGACACAGCGCCCGCGAACCCCCTCGAGCACGCAGTTGAGATCGGTCTGGCACTGGAAGGCATCCACATCGAGACAGCCCGCCGCCGTGCCCATAAGGCCCCCCAGCAGCACCAGTACCCACGACCCCGCGGACCGTCGGCATCGTGGTGTGTCTGGCGTGAACCGACCCATCTTCGTCAAAACCTTCCCCCGAGACCGAGTCCCGTGCCCGTGAACACTGGCGTAACCCACGCCGTTTCACGCGGTTCGGCACGTGAGCGCCCCTTTGCTGCCTTCACGGCATACCGGATCACACCGCCCAAGACCAGCGCCGAGCCGATTCCCAGCGTCACGATCCCCGCGGTGTTGAGCTGGATCGCACTGTCACGCTGGTCGAGGTAGTCGCCTTCGATCGGCTCTTGGAGCGCGAGATCTCCGCGCTGTCGCGCCACCCCCATCATTGCGCCACCAGCGATCACCACCACCAGCCCGGCTCCCGTGAGCACGCCGCCGACCGGATCGGCGATCCAGTGGCGATCGGACGACTGCTCTTCGACGCCATCCGAAGCGTCGTCGGCGTCTTCGGCGGCGTCATCACGGGCCGGCTCGAGCTCCGTGGACTCGTCGCCCGGTATCGTCGTCGCAGCGGGAACCTCGGCCTCGCAATCGACCAGGTTGGCCTCGGTCAGCCGACGCTGTTCATCGCCGGGGCCCGTGGCGAGAAATCGTCGATACAGCTCCACCGCCCGCGAGCAGCTACCAGCGAGACGCTCGGCCTGCGCCCATGCGTACAGCAACATCGGATTGGGCTCGACGGCGTAGGCAGCCTTGAGCTCGGGAATCGCCGCGGCGTAGTCCTGCTCGTCGAAGTGCCCCTGAGCGCGTTCGAAGTGGATGCGCGCCTTGGGGTTGGACAGCACTTCGGGCGCCGCGGAGGCGACGGGGGCAAATCCCAGCGGGAGCAGCACCGCCACGACGGCGGCGAGCGCCCGGCGATGCGACCGAGCCTTCATCGGAAGAGGGTCGCAGCGTATCGGTCGGCGGAGGGTTTTTGGAGGGGGATCGTCCCGGCCGGTCGACGCGCCGGCCCGCAGCCCTCACAACGGGCTCCAAGAGGCCCCCAGGGCCCTGCTGCGGCGGGTCGCGTCCTGCGAGCGATGGGGCTCCCCCAAGCCCACCGCCCGCTCACAGGCGCACTGGCGCCAGCACGGCACCCATGAAAGCCCGAGGCGGCAACGCGCTCGTGGGACGACCCGATCTCCGTCGCTCGGCGCAGATCGATCTCCGCTGCTTGCCCACGCGATCGCCAGGGCCTCGTGTCCGCGGCCGGCACCGCACCACCACGAACCGGACCACCATGGTCCAGTGCTCTGCGGCCAGCACAGCGCGCATGCAAAGACGTGGTGGATCGTCATGCCAACACCCACCCCGGATCAGGCCGTTTCCTACTGCGGAGATCCCTGAAAAACCGAGTGTCGACCCGTCCCATTTAGCAACGTTCGAAGGCAAGACATGAAGAACACTCGTGATCATCGACGCGAAGGGAAGCACCTAGGGCATTTTGCCATGTTGAACAAAGTGCAGTTCGTATTACTAAGTGTTTCATGCGGCACCGGGAGACCCGAAGCCGCGACGCTCAGGAAGGCGGGCTGCACATGAGGATCAACGGCGAAGGAATTGCCAATGACATCGAGGGCGCACTGTCGGAGACGATGGAGCTCAGTCGCAGGGCCCATGCGTGGAACTTGTTCGGCGTCGAGTCCCATCCAGGTGATCAAGCAGCCCGAGAGGTGCTCCCGGTTGCGCGCGAGCTACTCGAGAGCACCCGCGAGCTGCTCGGCGCCTTCGCTGCGTGCGACGACTCCACCGGAGATCTCGCCACCCGCTGCGGAGATGTAGCCTTCTTTGCCCTCCAAGAGATGAATCAAATTGGGGCATCGATAGAGACGACGGCCACCCAGGGCCACGCGGGGCAGCTGGTCGAGCAGTGCGATCGGATGCGGGGACGCATCATGACGGCGTGCTCGGCCCTCCACGACGCATTGTGCCAGCGGGGCGAGCAGGATCCTCGTGACGACGTTCGCCGGGCGGAGATAGACCAGGGGCTCCGCGTACGAGCTAAATATACGCAGTTTCGCCAAGCCCTGGCCCGGGCTGCGAGCGCGACCAGCGACGACTTGTACCGACGCATGCGCCTGGTGGGGACCCAGGTGGCGATGCTCGTCGGCTCCAAGACGTTCCAGGAAATCCGCGTCGGCGATCGCATGATCTTGCGCGACATTCAGGCACAGGTCCTGGGGTGGCTCGGCTCATCCGACAAAGACCCCGTCAGCGCGGCCCGCATCTGGTCGGATGTCGACTCGTTCGCCAAGCTGTCCCGCGAGATCAACCGTCGTGCAGATCTCCAAGAGCACGACTGCGAGACGTTCGGACGCCTGTGGGCTCATCTGGCCACGCTGCAAGCCGACGATGTGATTGCAGTCGAGACGGTGCCGTGGGTCGAGCAGCTGCGTGGATGCAACGTAGAGCTCGACGAGCTGCTCGATGGTGATGTCCCGCAGCCACTGAGCGCGTGGCGGCACGGTCTACAGACCGCCTACGGCAACGCGCCGGACCCCGGCGAGCTCAATGTAGCGCCGCCGGTACCAAGCCCGCCTACATCGATCGAAACGATCGCGTACCAGGTCGCTTAGCCCTGGATCCGCCCCCAAGCGGTTCAGGATCGAATTGGTTTAGCCACAATGGGGACGGAGCGTCGACTCCCCCCCTCGATGAACGTAGTCGGTGTGGGGCGAGTTGTTTCGTACCCACGTCGACCCGAGTTGTCGACTCACAAGGACGAACGGCGAATCATGACCATCGAACAGACTCTTTCCAAACTCCAAGGATCCGTACCCGAGTGCGTGGCCGTGGGCCTCGTCGACCTCAACTCCGGGATGTTGCTCGGCGTGCGAACGGTCGACAGCCACCCCCAGGAGGTCCTCGACTTGGTCGCCGCGGCGACCGGTGACCTGTTCCAGGGCAGCAACGTCATTGCCATCGAGAACATGTTCAAGCGCATCCGTGGCGTGAAGGAGGACGACCATCACTACTTCCAAGAGGTGGTCGTCAACTCCGACAACCTCATCCATGTGTTCCTGCGCGGCAAGAAGAACATCGACTCGGTTCTCGTCCTCGTGTGTAGAGGCAAGGCCAACCTCGGCATGGTGATGGCACGAGCTCGCATCGGCCTCGGCGACGTCGAAAAGGCGATGTGAGCCCACCTCTGTACCAGCTCCGGGGCGCCAGCCTCCATGGGCCCGAGCGCCCGATCTTGGAGGCGCTCGAGTGGTCGGTTCCCGACCACTCCTCCTGCGTCATCTACGGCGCGGGCGGTGCCGGCAAGACCACCCTCCTTCGGGCGCTCACGGGACAACGACTTCCCCCCGTGCAATCACGGGGTTCGTGGTCTTTTCGTGGACGAGACTTGTTGTCCGACGAAGGCCGGGCCGCCGCCTCTCGGGGCCTGATCTGGTGCCCTCAACCGCCGCAGCAATGGACACCGCGCGCGGGAGACTGGGGGCCTGGGCTGAGCGTTGCAGCAGGCAGAGCCGGCACCGCGAAGATGATGATCCTCGACGAGCCCGACCGCTGGGTCGTCCCCGAGGAACGCCAGGCCCTGTCGAGCTGGATTCAGGAGTTTCGGGGTCGGATCCCCATCCTGCTTTCGACCCATCATGTGGAGTTTGGTCGCGCCTGCGCGGACGAAGTCTGCCTGCTGGGGGACTGCCGCATCCTCGAGTCGAGCTCGGCCGACAGCTTCTTCGGCTCGCCATCAGCCCACGCCCGTCAGCTCCTGACCGTGGGCGCGGTGTGGCCGAAGCCTTCCATCCCGACGCCCAGTAGTTTTCGCTGGGTCGTCCCCGGCGCGCTGGGAGGTATGGCCCAGCCGGGGCTTGTACGCTCGCTCGACGACGATCTGCTGTTTTGTGCGTCGATCGGCGTCAATACTCTGATCTCACTGACCAAGGCCCCCTTCGATCCCGCGCAGGCGGCAGGGGCCGGGATCTCGAACACCATTCACCTTCCCATCCCAGACATGGGAGTCCCTTCGCTGCCGGGCGGCATCCAGCTCGCACGCCAGGCCCGGGATCTCATGGACGAGGGACAAGTGGTCATCTTCCACTGCAAGGGCGGTCTGGGTCGTACGGGCCTGATGCTCGCACTCGTACTGCTCACCCGAGGATGGACGGCAGATGCTGCCGTCCAGACCCTTCGCGAGATCCAACCCCTGTACATCCAGAGCCCCGAACAGTTGGCTTTCGTCCACACCGCGGAGCCATACCTCCGACCAACGACCGAGAACCCGGCGGAACGCGCGTCATGAGCAATCCTCGAGCACGACAAAGCGGGCCGAACCGCGGCTCGTCCCGAAGAGAGCAGCTGTACGCGGCCGTACTGCTGCTGCTGCTGTCGATCGGAGCGCTGGCCTTGTTTCGCTGGCGCAGTGACCCCGAGTGGGCTTCTCAGCTACGGCTCGAGATCGAGCTGATGGCGATGCTCATCGGGTGTCTGTTCTTCGCGCTCGCCCTCCCCGGACGGTCGAGCACCAGTCGCAGCGGGTCGTCGGCCTTGCGAAACAGCGGAGAGGTCGAGCTGGCGTCGCGAAGCAGCACCATCATGAGCGCTCCAGCCGGGCTCGGAGGAGACCTTCGGTGATGGGGACCGACGATCTCAAAGCGGGTATCACCCCGAGCGATCTGATCACCCCTCGGCGCAACGACTGCGATCATGACATTGAGCCTGACCGCCCAACCCTCGGAACACAAACCGAACACTCGGCGGACCAAATAGGGTTTTTGTTTAGCCGAATATTTCATCGCAGAGTGGTATTATTCATCAGCAAGACAGATTACAGGACGAACAGCGACGCAACAGGAGAGGGGCTCGACAGACCTCGAATCATGCGAACGTCGCGCCCGCCCACCATCGAGACTCGGCACCATGGCGAAATCAACGACACCCATAGCCGCCGTCTTGGAGCCACACCGGATGCACATGACGCACATCGGCGTCCACTCGCCACAGGCCCCGAGAGGCTCCAGCCGGCCAGCAATACCAGCTGGCTGCCCCGCAGACCACCGTTGACGCGGTCCACTCTCGAGCCGAGAGCCCGACGAGCGTAAACGACAAACCAAGACTCGCACAGATCACCAGAAAGAACCTCGACATGCTCAACGTAAAAGACGCACTCAACAAAATCGAAGCCGACTCAGTGGGGGCACTTGGTGTCGCACTGGTCGACTATGAAAGCGGCATGTGCCTAGGCACCAAGGGCACCGGGATCGATCTCGAGATCGCAGCCGCGGGCAACATGGAGGTGGTGAAGGCCAAGATGAAGGTCATGAACGACCTCGGCATCGATGGCGGCATCGAGGACATCCTCATCACACTCGGCGGGCAGTACCACATCATCCACCCCGTCGGCTCTTCGATGTTCCTGTACCTCGCCATCGACCGCAAGCAGGGCAACCTCGCCATGGCTCGCCGCAAGCTCGGGTCGGTTGCAGAAGAGCTCAACGTCTAGTCACCATATCCGTCACCCGCGGATCGTCTGCTCCGACGAGTGCGGGCCACCGCGGGGAACAACGTCGGATGCTGGTCGTCGGTCCGGCATTGAGTCAACCGTCTTCGACGACAATCGTGAAGACACGAGGAGGCTCGATGATGTCCTCTCGTGCTGAGGCCGAGTGCCGATGAAGAACCTCGACGAAAGGGAGCCCGTGCAGGGAGACGGTGGATCCGCATCGCCGAAGGCAGACGCGCCAGCAGAATCACGGCCCCGACTGGTGCGGACCGACGGGCACGGCAACGCCGTTGGCGACTCGGTAGAGCCCGGCGAAGCCGCGGCGATAGATCTGGCGGTCGCTGCCCTCGAACAGCTGGGCCGCGTCTTGCGACTGGGTGATCTGCACCGGATCGCGCTGGTCTTCGAGGGGGGTCCAATCGCGGTGGCGCGGAGCACCGCAGACAGCGCGACGGTGACCGCAGTCGGCCGCCGCGGCGAGGTGCCCGGAGCGTTGCTCGCGCTGCTGCGAAAGATCGAGAACGAACGAGGAACGACGCCATGAGCGACACACCAGCACCCACAACGGTGAACAAGCGGGGGTGGCTGGCCCGGTTGATGGACTCCTCCGACGTCGCGGTCGCCGAGGTCATCGCGGAGCTCGAGCGCGTCAAAGAGGAGAACACGGAGCTGCACGACGGGCTCGAGCTGGCCAACCTCCGCGTGGAGCAGGGCAAGCTGGAGCTCGACAACGCGCGAGATCAGCTGAACCAGGCGACGGAGGTCCAGGGCCGGTATGCACGCGCCAACGCCGAGCACGAGCTGGCGGCGCTGCGCTGGGAAGCCGAGCGGTCGACGCTGGCCGAGAACGTCGCGGCGTTGAAGATCCAGTTGGATCGAGGACGTCGGCAGATCGAGGAGTTCGAGCGTGGGCGCGCCAAGATGGAGGCGCTCGACCGGAGCCGTGCGAAAGCCTACGAAGAGGCGTCGTTGGCCCAGAAGGAACGGGATCGGGCTCGCGCCAGCGAGAAGCAGGCCAAGGCCGAGGCGGCCCGCCTCGTGGAGAGTGAAAAGCAGGCGCGCGCCGAAGCGGCCAAAGCCAAGGCCAGCGCACAGCAAGTGCGTGCCGAGGCGGTCAAAGCCGTCAAGGCCCTCAAGGCCAGGGCGACCGAGGAACAGGCACGCGCCGATGCCTCCGTCGCCAAGGCGAAGGTCGCCCAAGACCGCGAACGGCAAGCCCGAGCACAGCTGGCCGAAGCCGAGGCCAGCGCCAAGCAGGTCGACGCAACGCTGGAGCAGGCCCAGGCCAAGCTGGAGCAGGCCCAGACCAAGCTGGAGCAGGACCAGACCAAGCTGGAGCAGGCCCAGGCCAAGCTGGAGCAGGCCCAGGCCAAGCTGGAGCAGGCCCAGGCCAACGAGCAACAGACCCGCGCGCAACTGGCCCAGACCCGCGCGGCAATGGAGCGCGCAGAGTCGTCGACCACCCAGGCCCAACATCAACAGCAACGGGCCAAGGCACAGGCCAAGGCGTCGGCGGCCCTCGCCGCGCAAGCGCAGCAAGACGGGCTCGGCATCGCCGATACGCTCTCGCTCACGCTGGGTGCACTCGAGCGGTGCTTGGGGCCACGCGCGGGCCTGGCCCTGCGTCTGGAGCTGGCGACCCGAGGCCAAGGCCAGGCCGAGACGGTCCTGGCCTGCCAGCGTGCACTCGATGTGATGACAGGAGCGGGGGTGACCACGCGAGCACGCCGCAGTGCAATCACTGCGCTGACCCAGCTCACCACACCCGAGAGCCGCTGATCCCTCCGCCGGGTGCGGTCACTCCAGAATCGGCAGGAGCGTGTCGGTCGGCGAGGGCTTGGTGCTCTTCGGTGGCTTCGTCTCGGGCTCGGGCTTCGTCTCGGGCTTGGGCGCAGGCGTGCTCGGGGTTGGACGGGCCGCACGCTTCTTCTTGCGCTTGTGGCTCGACGACGACTTGCGCGTGGACGGTGGCGCTGCGGCCTCCGAGGGCGTCGAGGGTACGGCCGCGGCAGGATCTACGGCAGGCACGACCGCTGCAGCCGGAGGGGTGACCGGAGCGGCCGTCGCCGGAACCTCGAGCGGCGCCGTCGCAGGCTGCGGGACGCTGCGAACCGGTGGATCGGTCGAGTCTGGGCTGGCCGCGGGCACCGTCGTCGACCCGGCATCCTGCGTGCCCAGGTTCCACACCATCACCCCCACCCCGATGGCGACCAACAACGCGGTCACGGCGAGGGCCACCGACCATGCCTGCAATCGGGAGCTTGGCGCAGCGGGTCCGCGCGGGGGCGGGCCCGCCCACGATGTCGCGCTGCCCGGCGCACCCGAGTAGGAGATCCCGGCCCCGGGCATCGAGCTGGCGGCCATCGTGGCCCCCGATGGCGTCGCGATCACCGGTCCGGGCACGATCGGCTCGGGCCCCGTCGGCGGCACGGCGGACGTACCCGCCGTAACGCCGCTGCTTCGTGCTCCGTCGACCACTGTCGCCTGGCGCTGAAGCCCGACCCGGAGCTCGGTGGTCGTGGCGAAGAAGTCGGGCTCATCACGCGGATGCGGTCGCACCTTCACCGTTGCCGCGACGAACCCGGCCAGGGCCGACGCCGACAGCTCGAGTCCAACCTCGGCCGCGAACACCTCGAGATCGGCCTGGAGCGCCGCGGCGGAGGGATACCGATCGTCGAGATCGGGCGCCACCGCCTTGAGCACGATGGCCTCCAGCGCGGCCGGGTACCCGGGGTTGGTCTCGCGCGGGGACGGCCGCTCGCGATGCAAGATGTTGTACATGACGGCCAGGTCGTTGTCGCCGCCGAACAACCGCTCCAAGGTGGTCAGCTCGTACAGGACCGTGGCGATGGCGAACACATCGGCCCGCCTGTCGACCGTCTCTCCCCGCGCCTGCTCGGGCGACATGTACGACAGCTTGCCCTTGCGCGTGCCCTCCTGCGTCAGGCGCGTCATGGCCAAGGCCTTGGCGACGCCGAAGTCGGTCACCTTGATCGCGCCGTCGAAGCCGAGCAAGACGTTGGACGGAGAGACGTCTCGATGGACCACCCCGAGCGCGCGGCCGTCGGGCGCCACGGCCTCGTGCGCATAGTGAAGACCCGCGCACATCGCCACGACGATCGTCAACGCATGGGCCAGCGGCAGGGCTCCGCCTCGCTGGCGTACCGCATCCAGCAGCACCCCCAAGTCGACACCGTGGACGTACTCCATGGTGAAGAAGCAATCGTCGGCCTGAAGATCACCGGTGCCATCGACAGCCACGATGTTGGGGTGGCGCAGCATCGAAGCGAGCTTGGCCTCGCGCGCGAACATGCGGACGAAATTGTCGCTGCTGGACAATGCGGGCAGCACCCGCTTGAGCACGACGACTTGCGTTGACTGCGCTGGAGCGCTCGGCGTCGCGAGGTACAGCTCCGCCATCCCGCCCTGGGCGAGCCAACGTCGCAGCACGAAGTCGCCCACGCGCTGGGCCGAGCGATCGTTCGTAGCGCTACCGTTCGTCATCGACCACTCGAATTCGCGCCGTGATCCTAC
>JAHZJA010000037.1 GCA_022601155.1 Deltaproteobacteria bacterium
CTCTGGCGGGGGCTCGGCGCCCGTCCGTTCGACGATCATGCGGTAGGCGCTCGGCCTTCGGTGCTGGGCAAAGTCGAAGACGGTGCGCTTGTACGACGTGCAGGCATCGAGATCGCAGCGCGCCACGACGAGCTCGTCGCCACGGGTGGTGCACACCGCCGCGATCTCCCCCGTGGGCGCGATGATGCAGCTGCCGCCTATCATCTCGCAGCCCTCTTCGAGCCCCGCCTTGGCCACCCCCACCACCCAGGTTCCGTTCTGGTAGGCGCCCGACTGCATGACCAGGTGGTTGTGGAAGTCGCCCAGGCGGTCGTGCTCGGGAGCGGGCGGGTTCTCGACCGGGGTGTTGTAGCCGATGAGCACCAGCTCGACGCCTTGCAGGCCGAGCACCCGATAGGTCTCCGACCAGCGCCGGTCGTTGCAGATGGCCATCCCCACCACGCCACCGAACGCACGCGCCACACCGAAGCCCGGGCCGGGCTCGAAGTAGCGCTTCTCCAGGTGCTGGAAGCGGCGCCACGGCTCGTGCTCGCGGTGGCCGGGCAGGTGCACCTTGCGGTAGCGCGCAACGATGGTCCCGGTGGAGTCGACCAGGATGGACGTGTTGAACCGCCGGACCCGGCCGTCCTCCACCACCCGCTCGGCGTAGCCCAGGCAAAAGCCCACGCCGAGGCGACGGGCCTCGTCGAACAAGGGCTGGGTATCGGGGCCCGGCATCTGCGACTCGTAGAACGGATCGAGTTCCGCTTCGTCCTCGAAGAACCACCGGGGAAAGAAGGTGGTCAGCGCCAGCTCCGGGTAGACGACCAGCTGACACCCGTGGGCATGGGCGTCGCGCAAGTGGACCAACATGCGCTCCACGACGTGCTGGCGAGATTCACTTCGGGCAACCGGCCCTAGCTGGGCGGCTGCGATTGTCACGGAACGAGGCACGAGGGGAGCATCTTGGCAGCAGGCGTACCGCCGGCTCAAGAGGCCAGATCGAGCAGGACCCGCAGCAGCACGTTGGCCCCCGCTTCGAGGTCGGCCGGCTCGGTGTGTTCGCGGACGTTGTGACTGATACCGCCCACGCTGGGCACGAAGATCATGGCGGTGGGGCAGCTGCTGGCCAGCATCTGGGCATCGTGCCCGGCCCCGCTGGGCATCCGCAGGGTCGACCATCCCAGGCCCCTCGCGGCCGCTTCCACCCGATGGACGAGGTCGGGATCGAAGCCGACCGGCTCGAACCTCGCCAAAGAGCGGTGACTCACGGTCACGCCTTCGGCCTGCGCCAGGTGGTCCACGTAGGTGTGCAGGCGCTGCTCGGCCCGAGCCAAGCCCTCGGCGTCGGTGTTGCGAAGGTCGACCGTGAACACGGCTTGGTTCGGGATCACGTTGATGAGGTTGGGGCGCAGCTCGAGCGCGCCGACGGTCGCGATCTGATCGCCGGCGATTTCGCGGGACATCGCGCGAACGAACTGGATGACGCAGCCGGCGACGTATCCCGCGTCGTGCCGTAGCCGCAGCGGCGTCGTGCCAGCGTGGTTGGAGACACCGTCGACGGTGAACTCCGTCCAGGAGATTCCCTGCACGCCCTCCACCACCCCGATCCGTGTCCCCGCTTGCTCGAGCACCGGGCCTTGCTCGATGTGGAGCTCCACGAAGGCGTGCACGGCCACGGCCGCATCGTTCCCCGCGTAGCCGATGTGATCGAGCTGCTGCCCGACCGTCGTGCCATCGATGCCAACGACGGCCCGGGCGTCCTCCACCGCGAGGGCACCGACGAAGACCTGGCTCCCCATCATGTCGGGGGCAAACCGAGCGCCCTCCTCGTTGGTGAAGAAGGCGACGGCCAGGTCTCGGCGGGGCTGGACCCCCGCGTCTTGGAGCGTCTCGATCACCTCGAGCCCAGCGAGCACTCCCAAGTTGCCGTCGTACAGGCCACCGGTGCGCACGGTGTCGATGTGCGAACCGGTCATGACGACGGGCCCCGGCTCCCGGCCCGGCCACACGCCCACCACATTGCCGATCGCGTCGATCGTGATCTGAAGGCCCCGCTGCTGCATCCAGCCGCGCACGAGGTCGCGGCCTCGACGATCCTCATCGCTCAGAGCCAGCCGACATGCTCCGCCGCCCGGCAGCGCGCCGATTTCTCCCAACGCGTGGATACGACGGAGCAAGCGATCGATGTCGATGCGGGGATCGGGCATGGCGCAGGCGTCGGCCCGAAGCATATCCGAGGACGGTCGGACCGGCCCTGCGCGGCGCCCATGGGGCGTCCCTCTACTGGTTATCCTGACAGAAGTTCTCGACCTCGGTCAGATAGTCGTCGAGCGCGGTCTGCTCGGCCGGCGTGTAGATCGGCGCCGCCGTGCAGCTGGCCGAGGTGAGAATGTCGAGCGTGTAGTCGGTGAACGTGTCCAGCTGCCCTTGGCAGGTGCCTGCGTCCCCGTACAGCTCCGACAGTTCCCACTGGTCGCCGTCGTACTCGAATCCCGCGGTGATGGGGTCGCCCAGGTCGAGCTCGATCTCCACGTAGAAGAACGAGGTGCTGTCCGGATCGATGTCGGCGGCGACGGGCGCTGCATCGGCGTCGCAGCTCCCACCGCCACCGCCGGGGCCGCCGGTCGGATCGACGGGGGGCGGCTGATGGTCGGGGCAGCCGAAGTACTGGGAGCGCAGCTGGCCCACCGCCAACGCGAAGCTGAAGATCGAGTCGGACCCCAGCGGGTTCCATGTGTTGGGCGCGTCGTAGACGTGAGCCTCGGAGGACGCATCGTCGCAGTCGTAGATCGCGATGACGTAGTGCTGAAAATCGGTGATCTGATCTTGATCGACCACCCCGGGCCCCAGAATCTGGGCGCTCGCCATCAGCGGGATGGTGGAGGGGTCGAAGCTCTCGAACCGCAGGTTGACCGGGACGTCGTCGAAGCCATCGACGATGGTCTCGATGGTGAGAACGTAGATGTACTCGTCGAGATCCCAGTCGTACTCCCACTGGTGGTAGTAGTCGTGAATCTGAGGGTGATCGCCAGCAGCAGCCTGGGCGACGCGAGGCGTGGTTGCGACCAGGGCTAGGGTCGCGAACGCCCCACAGCGAAACCATGTGGAGGATGCAATCGTACTCATCGTGATGGGGTGGAACGTGAACCAAGCGACGGGCCGCGCAAGGCGGGGCGGGTCGAGACAACCATCACGGCGCGCTCGTCGACGGCGTGGCCCGATCACCGTGTAGCGTGGCTTCTGCGTTGAGCATCGCGAGTGCGGCGATCGGTGCGTCTGCGCCCCGTCGGCGCGCGGAACCGGTCGCACGGTGCACGACCGCACTGGCAGATGCGACCGCAGCCTCGCACGCGATCGGGGCGCGATCGAATGGCGCCCTGCGACGCGCGGCGTCCGCGATGCACGGAACGCGGGGACCCGGCGCGCGGGCGTGCCTCAGCGCGCCATGTCCTCGATCCAGCGGGCCAACAACGCGCGGCCTCGGTCGTCGCTTCGCAGCGACGCCAGCGGCGGCATCTGGGCTCGTTGTCCTCGCCGACCGGTCCGCACCCAGATGCTGCTGCGATCGGGATGTCCAGGCACGATGCGACGTTCGCCCTCGATCCCGAGACCGGAGTCCGGCACCACGGCGACGATGGCGGCATCGGCCAGCGCAGTGTCGACCCGAAGGTCGAGCCCGCCGGGCGCCGGACCCCCCGGGTGGTGGCAGGGTGCACAGTTGACGTCGAGATAGGCTCGGGCCCGCAATCCGATCGGAGCCGCGTCGTCGTCGAGCCTGGGGTGTGCCGCCGACGCGACGGCGGGGCCGGGCTCCGGCTGCAGCTGCCCCCGCTCGACCAAGGTGGTGATGAGGGCCCGCCCCGGCTCGGTCCCGGCCAGCTGTCGGGTCCGCAGGCCGAGCGCCTGCCCGTAGCCAGGGGTGTGGCAGCGCAGGCAATCCGATCCCGCCGGGTAGCGCCAGCGGCGGGTCGTACCGCCGGGCCCCGGGTGCTCCCCCGTCGCTGGCGCCGTGACCAAATCCGCCTCGGTCTGGGCATCGTTCCAGCGATACGTGTAGCCGGCCCAGCCCTCACGTTCGTGGATCATCACCCGCGTCTCCAGCCTTCGGGGCGCGTCGCCAGTCCACTCGAAGTGTTTGACCGCAATGGTCCCCACCGGAAAGGACCAGGGCCCGGTGGGGTCGTACTCCACCACCTCTCCCGGCGGCACGAACACCCACCGCCGCTTGTCCGCGCCGTCGGACCAAAACGGCACCGTCACCGCGTAGGGCACCAGCGCCGGGTTGGGCGTGAGCGACACGAGGTCGGTGAACAGGCCCGTCCGCGAAAGCTGCGTGGGGAAGGTTCGGGGTGTGCCTCCGGCCTTCCGCGACTGGAACCGAAGGATGCGGCCCTCGAAACTCAGCGCATAGACCTCGCCCTGAGCGTCCTCGCCAAACGAGGCCAGCCCCGGGACGTTGGCCACCCGCGCGTGGGCTCGGACCTCGTTGCCATCGGCCTGCAGCGCCCACACATGGCCGGTGACGAAATCTCCATACAGGTACGAGCCACGGTAGTCCGCCAGCGCCGTCCCGCGATACACGAAGCCGCCCGTGACGCTCTGCCCCTGGTCATGCCCATACTCGGCGACGGGATCGATGAAGGGACCCTCGGCGCGGCGACGAGAGAACGGGCGGGTCCCCTCGCGATGATTCCAGCCGTAGTTGCCACCGCGCTCGATCCTGTCGATCTCCTCGATCTCGTCTTGCCCCACGTCGCCGCACCACAGCGCCCCGGTCTGCCGATCGAACGAGAACCGCCATGGATTGCGCAGCCCATACGCCCAGATCTCGGGCCGTGCCCCCGCGACATCGACGAAGGGATTGTCGCTCGGCACCGCATAGGTCTCGATCTCCGGCCCCACCGCGATACGCACGATGGTTCCCAGCAGCGTCTGCAGATCCTGACCGTGGCGATGGGGATCGCCCGCCGCTCCCCCGTCCCCCAGCCCCAGATACAGGTGGCCATCGGGGCCGAACGCGACCATGCCTCCATTGTGGTTGCCGTAGGGTTGCTCGACCCCGAGGATCTCCACCTCCGACGCGAGGTCGACACGCTTGCCCAGGGGGGCGGCAAAGCGGCTGAGCTGGGTTCGCCGCGGGTTGGAAGCGCTGTAGACCGCGTAGACGAGGCGATTTTCGGCGTACCCCGGATCGAAGGCCAAGCCGAGCAACCCCTCTTCGTTGTGCCGCTGGCGGATCCGCGAGCTGAAGTCGGCGAACACCTCCGCCGTCTCCACATCGGGACGGTGTTCGAAGCGCAGCACCTGCCCCCCTTGCTGCACGACGTACAGATGCTGGGGATCGCCGGGCGCATGGGTGAGCCACAGCGGCCGCTCCAATCGCAACGAGGGGAACGCGTCGACGGCTCGCAGCGCGGTTGGCTTGGCGGCCTCGAAGGGGAACGCGAACCCCGGCACCTGGGCGGGCGGGGCCGTCGTCGCGGGTGCCGTCGGAGCCGGGGGCGGTGGAGTCCCCCGCGGATCACCGCGTCGACAGCCGCTACCCGCTGCCAGCGCCAATGCCACCCCGCAGACGCAGACCATCGAGTGCATCGCCGCACGATACCCACGATGGAACCGCGGCGGCCCCGCAACGCGCGCTCGCAGGAGCCCTCCCGTGTTGGCGATCGAATGCCGCCACGGTGGGCCTGTCGCTCGTCCGCGCGTCCGCGATGGGCGTGGCCATGGACCGCCTGCTAGCATGAACAGCCGTGGTGAGCCTCCGCAAGCCAGGTTCGGGCGACGACTCTTCGGAGACCGATTCGTCGTCGAGTACCGCACTGGCCACCACCACGCCCCTGTCCCGCGGCCGACCCCGCCGGGCAAGCCTGCGCCCCGAGATCCGGGCCGCGCTCGCCCTCGAAGAAGCGGGCGAGCTGCAGGAGGCCGCCCGAGTGTTCGAGTACTCCGGCGAGCATGCCCAGGCGGCCCTGCTCCGCATGGAGC
>JAHZJA010000395.1 GCA_022601155.1 Deltaproteobacteria bacterium
CCCGGCAACGCCAACGCCGGAAGCTCTGGCACGACGGCCGCCGCCAGCACCACCGGGCCAGCGGCGAGCGACAGCAGCGACTCGGGCACGACCGAGGCGCCCTCCGCCGAGGAGAGCACCGCCGCTCCCCCGCTCGAGCCCACCAACATGCTCCTGATGGAGTCGGTCATCTTCTACGATGGCTACGCACAGACCGTGGACGAGCCTGTGCCCGACGGTCTGCTCCGGCTGAGCAACGCCCTGTACGCCATCCGCCTGACCGACGAGCAGCTGGACGTCATCCAGCCCAACTTGCAGATGCAGGTGCTCATTGGTGCCCTGTGCGACAACTATGATCGCATCGGCTCGGTACAGCTGGCGCTGGTACCCAAGGGCGCGCGCACCTACGACCCCGCCGAAGTCTCGCGGATCGAGCTGGCCCGGTTCATCACCCCATTCATGAACATGAACCTCGAGCCCGACACCGTCCCCTACGAGTGGGACATCGACCCGGTGGCGACCATCCTCACCAACCCCGAGCTCCGGGCGGAGTACGACTTCTGGATGGAACTGGACGTGTTCGGAGTGCCCTATGCCGCCAACAATGAGATCTCGGGCTGCTCGGGTCGCAACGACGTGTTTCGGGGCTGGCTGGCGCTGTACACCGACAGCACCGACGAGCCAATCGAGCGCGATCTCCTGATGCCACTGGCCATGGAAGAGGCGTTCAACAACTATCAAGAGGGCGCCAGCGACCGTATCGGGACCACCCGCAAGACCCTCGAGTTCACGCTCGAGCAAGACGCCGAGGACGTCCAGTTGGTGCTCATCACCTCCAACCATGGTGCCAATGCGGGCGGCGAGGAGTACAACCGCCGCGACCACTACGTGTACGTCGACGGCGAGCTGGTCCTCGAGTACGTGCCCGGCCGTGACACCTGCGAGCCCTTCCGCATGTACAACACGCAGGGCAACGGGATCTACGGACCGTCGCCGATGACCGACGAGCAGTGGCAGTCGTTCAGCAACTGGTGTCCGGGCGATGTGATCGACACCCGCATGATCGCGCTGGGTGCGGTCGCCGCGGGGACCCATGAGTTCGTCATCGACGTCCCCGACGCAGTCTTCGCGGCGGGGCAAGGCAACATTCCGTTCTCGCTGTACCTCCAGGCGCGATAGCGTCCGGCCCCCCCACTGCGGGACGGCTCGTGTCGACCTTCCCAGGGTGAGCGGAGGGTCCCTGACCCATGCTCGCGCCTTGGGTTCCGCGGCTGATACCGCTAGGCGGGCTGCGGGACTTCGGGGGTGCGCCACCCCAGACGCCACACGCCGATCCACGCCGGGCTGAGCAGCAAGGTCGACGCGATCGTTGCGATCGCCAGGGAATAGCCAAAGTCGTTCATGATGCCCGCGCTCTTGCCCACCGCGGCCAGCACGAAGCTCAGCTCGCCGATCTGGGCGAGCACCGCCCCCGTGTAGAACGCCTGCCGCCACGAACGACCCAGCGCCCTGAAGATCAAGGCGTTGAGCAGCGTGTTGGTGGCCAGCGCCCCGATCACCATCAGGCCCACCACCAGCCCGTGCTCGACGATGAACTGGAGATCCACCAACAAGCCGATGGAGACGAAGAACAGGGCAACGAGCAGCACTCGAAAAGGCTCGAGGGTGTGGTGAACCCAGTCGGTCCCCGAAGCCGAGCCCACCAACAAGCCCGCCACGAAGGCACCCAACGCCGAGGACAGACCCATCATGCCGGTCGCCAGCGCGAATCCCAGACACAGCAGTCCCGCGGCGAACACCTGCAGCTCGTGATCGGACTTGAGTAGCTCCCCAAACGGAAGCTCGACCGTCTTTTTCCGCACGATGAACGCCACGAGCCCGGCGATAGCCAGCCCCCCGACGATCTGCAGAGTCAGGGTGGTGCCATCGACGGGGCCTCCGGCCTGGAGTCCAATGATGATGAGCATGGGGGCGATCGCAACATCTTGGACCAACAAGATGGACAGCGCGTCACGACCGACCTGCTCGTGGAGCTGGCCCCGCGCTCGGAGTACGGCCACCACGACGGCGGTACTGCTGAGGCTGATGACGAAGCCGAGGAGCACCACACGCGCAAACGGCCAGCCCATGAGGACACCGATGCCCCACGCGAGCGCAATGCTGCCCGCCACCTGGAGCGCGGTACCGATGATGGCGATTCTCCACCCCCTCACCAGCTCCTCCAAGGACACCTCCATGCCCAAGAAGAACAGCAGCAGCAACACGCCCACGTCGCCGACGCGCGCGATGAAGGCCTGGTCGGTGAAGACCCCCAGCACATGTGGGCCCAGCAGGACCCCGACCACGAGATAGGCGACGACCTGCGGCTGGCCGACACGCCGCAGCAACAGCCCGACGACGAGGATCGCCAGCGCGGCCCCGACGATGGCCGGCATCATCGGATCGATGTCGAGGGCAGCGAGCAAGCCTGGCGGATGAGGCAGGAGCGGCACGGGATGTTCCAGTAGCACAACCCCGCCGTCACGACCGCGGGACCGATCCAGGGACAGCCCTCGCGACCTCGTCAGCGGCGGCCACCGCAGCTGCCGCGCCTGGCGTAGCGGCCGGGAAGCGCACCAGACCTTGACCGGCGCCCCATGGCAGGCTTTGCCGCCGGCCGTGGTCGGAGCCGCCCGGCTGCCGAGGAGGTTGCGGAGGCTCTTGCGCTCCTCGCCGCCACGCAGCTCGGCGGGGGTCGCAAGATCGCGGGCTCAGCTCGCTCCGGTCGGGGTCGACGGCACCGCCGCAGACCCCGGCTCGGCGCTCAGGGCTGTCGCTGCATGTCGATCTGCTTGAGCGCCGACAGCTCCTGCTCGAGCGCGACGATCCGCGCGGCCTGCTCATCGACCTCGGCCTCGGATTGTGCGAGCTGCTTGGTCATGCGCTTGCGCTCCTCCCTCAGACCCGCCACCGTGCTCCGCTGGTCCTCGGCGAGGGCCCGGCTGGTCTCCAAATCCGCCTCCACGACCCCGAGCTCGGCCTGGGTCTCGCGGAGCTCGATCCCCATCGACACGACGGTCTCTCGTAGGGCGTCTGCGCGGGACAGCTCGTCGACGAACAGTCGCGCGACCCGGCCCCACAGCGTCGGGCCGTGCTCGTACTCGATCGCTCGCAACGCGTCGAAGGCAACCCCGTGGCTGCCTCGGCCATTGCGGGCGCGCAGGGCCAGGGCCCAAAACAGACGCAGCCGGGTGAGCTCGACGGGATCGGGCTCCTGGGCGATGGCCTCCGCGTAGGCGGCCACCGCCGCGGAGAACTTGCCGGTCGCGAACAATGCGTCGGGGTCGGCCGGGGCGGGCTGGGCCGGCAAGGGGGCGGGCGGCGAGGAGTGTCCCCCGCC
>JAHZJA010000396.1 GCA_022601155.1 Deltaproteobacteria bacterium
GGCCCCGGCGGCGCCAGCTGGCGTGGCCGCCGAACAACCGGCCGCCGTCGAGGCCACGCCGGCCACCGTGGGTCCGCGACGTGCCTCGGGCTGGACGGCGCCCGTGGGGACCTCGGAGGTCCCCGGGGCGATGCGTCCCAGCGGCACGCTCAGCGGGATTCCGCGGGTGGACGACTACGACTCGGCGCTGGAGTCCCAGCCCTCGTTGCTCACCAAGAGCGAGGCATCGCCCATTCCGCGTCGGGGAGCCACGGCGGAGTACGGCCTAGTCGACGACGAGGTCGCCTCCGTGCGCAAGCCCGAGCCCGTTGTCGCAACCGAAGCCGAGCCCGAACGCGCGCAAGACCTACCACTGGACGAGGCACCCGAGGCGGCGCCGGAGCCCAGCGAGGCCTCGACGCCGGATGACGCACCGGAGCCCAGCACCACGCCGGCCCTCGCCGAGCAGGCAGCGTTGCCCGAGGCCACGCCTGCCGCGGACGCCCGTCCGACACCGTCGTCGACATCGGCCGAGGAGGACGACGAGTCCACGAGCAGCAGAGCGATGGACGCCATGGACACGCTGCCCACGGTGCGACGGGCGGCTCCTGGTGAAGGGGCTCGAAGAGCACCCCCGGGGCCCAAGCGCGCCGCGGCATTTCCCGCTCCCACGGGAGCTGCCATCGGCTCCAAGACTCCCACCGAAGAGGTCCCGCCGATCCGAGGACGGGGTGCGGCGACTCGCCGTCGTGGGACCGAAGCACGCCTCAGCGGGGACATGACCGGACCCGCCGTGGCGGCACCGAGGGCGGCTCACCCGACACCCCATCCGGAGATGGAGGCCCCGCCGGTTCCGCGGCAGCCGACCATGCCCATCTCGTCATCGACGCAGACCCCGTTGCCGACCCCCAGCCCCGCTCCGGCCCCGCCGTTGGCGGCGACGCCGTCGTTGCCCACCAAGCCCAAGCCACCGGTTGCCTACGAGGACACGCTGCGGTGGCATCGACCCGACCCCGTCGTCATGGCGAGGGCCGAGGACGCTCCGGAAGCCCGAGAGCAGGTGAGCTCCGATGAGCTCGTCGCAGCGCTCGAGGATCTGGTCAGCGACGAAATCACCGCGCCGATGCGTCTCGAGGTTCGACCCGATGCACGCAAGCACGAGTCGGCCTCCGTCGATGCACCCGATGTCGCGGAGCTGCTCGACCAGGGGGAGCTCGAGCTGCCCATGCCCCAGGGGGAGCCGCTGTCGGAGGCCGACCGCGTGGAGCTTCGGGCTCAACATCTGATCGAGCACGCCGAACAAGAGCACCGTCGCAAGGTCGGGCTGGGAATCCTCGTCGACATCCTGGAGTATCGGGAGCTGCGACTGCGGTCGCTGCGTGGCGATCGGCTGGCCTCGGAGGCCAAGGAGCGCTACGCGTCGCTGGAGGAGAGGCTCCAGCAGCACCTGCCCGAAGACGACGACGAAGCGGCCATGCGTCGCTATCACCGGTTCGTCTGTTCGATTCCGGCGCAGCTCACCCACCAAGACGGCGGTGTGGTCAGCACCGTCTCGGTGGAAGTGGAGGACATCAGCGCGGGCGGGGCCAAGGTCACGTTCGGCGAGTGCTCCTTGGGCATGGGACAGACGGTCTGGTTGTCGGTCGACCTCCTCGATTCCGACCGGCGGCGCATGGTCGAGCCCGATGCCACGACGGTCGTCTTCCAAGCCCGTGTGGTGTGGGCCCGCGATCACGATGCAGAGCTCGGTCTCATCTTTGCGGGGGCACCTCGCTACGATGAGGCCGCGGTGGTTCGCGTCGAGACTTGAGCGCGTCCGAGGAAACCTTACGCGGCGACGTTGGGTGGACCCGGCACGCACCGTAATTGCCTTGCGCCGCCTGCGACCGTCCCCCTACCGTGATCACGATGGTGTTGGGCAACGTCGCCCAGGCACGGCCGCACGAGGCGGGCCGGGTGATCGACGATCGCTACGAGGTCGTGCGAGAGCTCGGCCGGGGCGCGATGGGGGTCGTGGTCCAGGTCCATGATCGCCTGTCGAATCGGGATCTGGCGCTCAAGCAGATGCTCCCGCGCACGGGCGTCACGACGGGAGGCCGCAACGATCGCGCCGTGGTGCGATTTCGGCGGGAGTTTCACACCATCGTCGGCTTGTCCCATCCGTGCGTGGTCGCGGCCTATGAGTATGGCTTCGACGAGCAGCAGCCGTACTACACGATGGAGCTGCTCGAGGGCCCGACGCTGCGCGAGCTCATCGGAGAGACGGCCGTCCAGTGCTGTCGGGTGACCCGGGCGGTGGCGTCGGCCCTGGCATTCTTGCATGCGCGGCGGCTGCTGCATCGCGACCTGAAGGCCCGCAACGTACGGTGCGACGCCGAGGGGCGGCCCAAGCTGCTGGACTTCGGTGTGCTGGCGACGATGGGAGTCGCGGGTGACGTGGCCGGCACTCCCCCCTGCATCCCCCCCGAGGCGATGTGGGGGCTGCCGCTCGACGGCCGGGCCGATCTGTTCGGACTGGGGACGCTCGTGTACCGGCTGCTCACCGGTCGGCACGCCTTTCCGGCGGAGACCGTCGACGAGCTGGAGGAGTGCTGGCGGCACGCTCCCGCGCCCCCGTCGCAGTACCGTACCGACGTTCCCGTGGCGCTCGACGAGCTGGTGTTGGCGATGCTCAGCATCGAGCCCGCGGGGCGACCCAACACCGCGGCGCAGATCATCGCGCGACTGGACGCCATCGGAGGCCTCGAGCAGGCGCCGGAGCTCGAGGTCGCCCAGGGATGGCTGCGGAGTGCTCGGCTGGTGGGGCGCACCGAGGAGCTGAGGTGTGTTCGCGAAGCGGTCGAGGGCGCGGCGCGGGGTCGCGGCGCGTTGTTGATGGTGGAGGGGCCCTCGGGTGTCGGCAAGACCCGGTTGTTGCGAGAAGCCGGCCTGCAGGCGCAACTGGCTGGTGCGACCGTGCTGCGGGGTCGGGGACGAGGCTGGGGCCACGCGCCCTACGATCTGGTTCGGCAGCTCGCGCGCGCGATGTTGCGGGCACGTCCCCGGGATGCCGAGCGAGCCGGGCGGGCGCACAAGGCCGTGCTGGGGCGGGTGGTCCCCGAGCTGGGGCGCGGGCCTCGGGCTCGTCGTCGCGCGCCCGGCTTGGTCCCGGCCGAGGAGCGGCTGCAGCTCCAGCAGGCACTGCTGGAGTGGTTTGTCGGTGTAGCCGAGCGTCGGCCGTTGGTGATGTTGGTCGACGATGTGGAGCGCTGCGACGATGGCTCGGCCTCGCTGCTCGCGGCCTTGGGTCACGTGGCGTCCGGTGTCGGGCTGGTCGTGGTGGCGGCGGCCCGAATCGATGGGCTGACGCCCGCGCCGAGCCGAGTGCAGGGTGCCCAGCGGCTGCGCCTGACGGCGCTGGACCGGGCCGCGGTCGCGGAGCTGGTGCAGGATTGGTTCGGCGATCTGCCGGATGCCGCGCTGGTGGTGGACTGGATCCACGGCGCGGCGGGGGGGAGCCCACTGCACTGCTCTGAGCTGGCGCGACACCTCGCGGAGGATGGCGTGGTGGCCTACGGGGAGGGGAGCTGGCGGTTGATGTTCGACCCGGGGGAGGGCCGGATTCCCCAGCGGATGGCGGAGGCCATGGATCGGCGGGTGGAGGATCTGTCGGCGGTGGGCAGGTGGCTGGGCCAGGCGCTGGCGGTGTGGCGTGGGCCGGCGTCGGTCGAGCTGTGCGCCGAGCTGCTCGACACGGACGAGCTGACCCTGGTGTTCGAGGCGTTGGACGAGCTGGTGTTCGAGGAGATCATCGTCGGTGGGGATGAAGGCTTCGACCTGTCGCACGATGGCGTACGCGAGGCGCTGATCCGCTGCCTCGACGACGAGCAGCGCCAGGCACTGCACGAACGGGCGGCGGAGCTCATCGTGATGCGATGGGGCCCGCACGGAGGCGAGCGGCAAGCTGACCTGGGCCGACACTTGCTGGCGGCAGGCCAGCATCGCGAGGGCGCACAGCAGCTGGAGCTGGCCGGGCGGCGACACTACGAGCTGCGCTCGTTCTCGGACGCCATCGGGCTGCTTCGCGATGCGCTGCGGGTGTACCGGACCTGCGGCGATCCTCGCGATGAGCCCCGGTGCCTGGAGCTCCAGGCCTTGTTGATGCGGGCGGGGGTGATCGGTGACAGGTCGGTGGTGTTGGCCCATGCCGATGAGACCCTCGATGCCTACGAGCGCTACGGAGGGCTACCGCTCGCGCGGCGGCTGTCCCCTTGGGTCGGCCGTCGCATCGCGGTGGGGGTAGGCCTCGGCGTGGCCTACCTGCGGTGGTGGGCGGGGAGAGCCCGTCGTACGGGGGTGTCTCCGCGGGAGTCGCTCAAGGCCACGGTCGCACTGGCGGGCTATGCCGCGGTGGTGCATGCGATGGCCTTCGACTTCGAGCACGTCCGTGCGATCGGCCAGCGGCTCGATCCCATCCGAGCGGTGCGGGCCGCGACCGCTCGCGCTGCGCTCGCGATGCTCGACGGTCTCGATGCACTGGGGCACGGGCGGTGGAACGAGGCCCATGACCGGATGGCGGAGGTGGCGACGCTGGCCGAGACCCCGGGGTTGGGTACCGACGCGGAGATGGACCCGCGGATGTTCCGTGGCGGGGCGCTGGTGGTACAGGCACTGCTGGGGGCCGTGCAGCAGCAGCCCTCGTTCTCCACTGCCGTCGCGGCCTTGGAATCGATGCGGATGCGCTTCTCGATGCTGGGGGCGGAGATGAACCGCGTGTACTTCCATCGTCTACGGGGCGAAGAAATGCGCGCGCGACGACTGTCGAGTGAGTCGGAGCTGTCGGTCGTGCAGCTGGGCCGCTCGTGGGCTGGTGACTCGATTGGCGCGTGGGTCGGCGCGTTGGCCTATGGGATCACGGGCGACACGGCGGGGCTGCGGGAGGTCCTCGACCAGCTGCAACCGCAGGCGACGGCCGACGGTGCGCTCGTACCGTTTGCGACGCTCGCTCGGGCCGAGCTGGCGCGACACGAAGGCGATCCGGTGCGCGCTCGTGATCTGTTGCGTGAGGCCCTCCACACGCTGCCGGCCGATCAGCTCCTGCTTCAGTTGGCCCTGCGGTCGGCGTTGGTCGAGGCATTGCTCGACGGGGACGCTAGTCGCGATGCGGTGGCGCTCGCCGAGCAGACGTTGCAGGACGCCCCGCCGGGCACGGGTCCACGACCCTCGAGGATTCGTCTGCGGTGCGCACTGGCGCGGGGGCTGGCGCGGCAGCGGGAGCACGAGCGCGCGGCTGGGTTGATCGCCGCACTGGTGACCGACTGCGCGAGCATCGACAGCCCGCTGTTGGTGGGCCTCATCCACGAGGCTGGGTGCGAAGTTGCAGGGGCCGCCGATGCCAGTACCGAGCAGCGGCACCACGCGGCGCGGGCGGAGTTGTTGTTCGTCTCCACCGCAAATCCGGTGTTGGTGGCTCGGGCGCGACGCCTGGTGGGCTCGGTCTCGACCAAGGAGTCGGGGGTGCTGCGTGCCGGTGTCTCCGAAGGGCTAGACACCGTCGACCTCGAGCCCCTGTCGAGCGACTCGGGCGAGGCGCTGCCGTCGTGAGCCGGGGAGTCAGCGAGCTCTGCGAGTGATGGCGCGCTGGATCTCTTCGCGGCGTGCCTCGATGTACGACTGGTCGGCCGCCTCCAGCTTGCGGTCGATTTCGGCGAGCTTGGCGTCGACCGACGTCGTGAGGCTGTCGCTGGTGGCCAGGCGGATGGCGGTCTCCACATAGGTACCCATGCCGTCGCGCACATAGTGACCACCGTCGATCATCCAGCCCGAGTCGACCGAACGAACCGCGCCGACCGTCATGCCCAGGCCGCCGGAGATCCGCCAAATCTGCTCCATGCGTTCTTGGAGGTGGAGAGGGGAGAGCTTGGCGCGCTCCCGCGCGAGTCGCTCCCGCTTCTTGGCGAGGCGCTTGGTCCTCGACGACAGTGGGATGCTGCTGATGTCCTCTTGTGGGAACTCGCCGAAGAGTATCGACTCCGGCTCGTTCCGAAACGCGTGCGAGTCGAACATGATCGAGAACGAGAACGCGGCGAAGAACGGTATTCGGTGATGGAGCGCCAGCCGGGCTCCGGCGGTACCGCCGGTCAGCTGATCCCAGGCTTGCGGCGCGCTCAGGGTGCTGCCGGCCGCTCCGGCCCCGCCATCGCGGATCCGGCGAAGTACGCTTGGGTCGGTGCCCACCACCAACCGTCCCGCCACGACGCCCAGCCACGCCGACCGCCCGGCCCCGGGAACATCGATCTCATAGCCGCCGACCTGCGGTGCCTCGGTCCACGGCAGCTGCGGCCATGCGGCGACGAAGGCGTCCAACACGGCACGGGCCTCGGCTTCATCGGTAACGCCCACGCTCCACGCTCCGCCCAACATGCTGCCGAGGTCTCCGGGGCGCTCCAGCGTTGGATCTGGGTTCGCGGTGAGGACGAAGGTGGAGTGCCCGTCGAGCAACGGCCGAACGTCGCGGTGGAACTGAAGGCGCAGCTCCTTGTGGATCTCGCGGTCGAGCTCCGAGTACGAGCTCCCCCCGGCGAGCGCGAGCTGTGAGATCAGCTCGAGCGCGGTGTCCATGTCGAACGCGCCCGCCAAGACCATCAGCGGTTCTCGATCCTGGGCGATGAGCGCGGCTGGAGGCGTGGCCGAGTCGGCCAGGATGGTGCGGAGCGGGGTCTGCTGCGCCAGGGCCACATGGATCTGGCCGAGCAAGCCGCGATCGCTGGCGTCGACGACCATTCCGATGCCTTCGATCGAGCCGAGGGTTCGCTCGAGCAACAGCTTGGCGACCTGTTGCTCGCGACGAAACCGCTGAAAGGACTGCTCCTCGCGCTGGATGTCTCGCTGAAGCTCCGCGAGCTGCTCGGGTGACTCTCCGCGCTGCCGCGCCTCCACCAGGCGCTGGTTGGCATCGGCTACCCGTCGCTGCTCACGTCTTCGCGTCTGTGCGAACTCGTCGCGGATGAGCCCGGCCGGGTCGAGCAGGCCGTACAGATCGGCATCGCTGGCCAGCGGGTCGTGGGCGCTCCGCATGGGGGGAGCGTGGGCCAGCGCGCCCGCCGGATCGACGCGAGCCACCTCGAGGGCGTAGTCGATGCTGTCGGCGTGGGGTCGGTCGACGAAGACGAACGCAAACATCCCGTGGCGCAGCACGAGCGACAGCTCGGGGCCGAGGCGGTGGAGCTGCGCCGAGCCGAGCTCGCTGAGCTGCGGGGGCGTGGGCGACAGCGTTGCTGCGGCCTTGGCGAGTCGGTCCGGGTCAGTGGTCCCGCCAAAGAACACGAGCGCTTCGTCCTCGATGTTGAGCACGGCGAAGCCGATGGGGGCCGTGGCATCGATACCGACGGCCCCCAGCTGGGTCGGATCGAGTAGATCGTGGCCGAAAGCCCGCTGTAGGCCCTCGGCGAGCTCGCCGTATTGCTCGGGATACTGGCCCGATAGGCGGTCGCGCTCCCATGCTTGGGCCAGCCGTTGGGGGCTGCGCGCCATCATCATGATCCGCGCACGCGCGGGCACGAGCTCGAGCGGATGGGTGGGCTCCGCTGCCGGGGCGGCTTCGCGGCTGCCCGATGGGTCGTCGACCGAGGCCTCCTCCTGCGTGGGGTCCGGGGGCACGGGATCCGCCGAAGGGCGCTGGCACGCCGCAGTGCAGAGGGCGAGCAGCATGGTCCAGCGGGGCGCGACGGCAGGCAGCATCGCCCCTGGTTATACGCAGTTGGTCGTTGCGTCCCCAGCCCCAAACGAAGCGACCCGCGGGCCTAGTGGACCGCGGGTCGATGGAGGCGCCCCAAAAGGGCGCCCCGAAGGGCTAGGGCTCAGCCGCCCGAGCCACCGGACGACGCACCGCCGCCGGTCATCTCTTCGCCAGTGCTGGCTCCACCCTCGGTCTCCTCGCCACCGGTGGGCGCGGGCTCGTCGTCTTCCTGGCAGGCAGGCTTGTTGTCGACGCTGAACTCACCGTTGCAGAACCGGCCATCGTTGGGCCACACGCGGCCGTTGGTGTCGATGAAGGGCTGGTTCTCGGGGTCGAAGTCGAACTCGCACAGGTCGCACTGGTCGCCCAGTCCGTCGTAGTCCTGGTCGAACTGCGGCAGGAAGCAGACGTTGCTCCACAGCGCCTCGAGGTCGTCGTCGAAGTCGGACGGTCGAAGCTTGGGGTTCTCCCGCGGGTCCAATCCGTCCAGGGCTTCTTCGCAGCCAGCGGGCGGGGTCAGGATGCCCGGGGCCAGAGCGACCGATGCGGGCAGCTTGCGGCAGACGTCGCCTTCTTCGGTCTCGCTGCAGTTCTCGCGGACCGGAAGGCCGAGCGGGTCGAGCAGCGGTTGCGAGTCCAGCACCACATCGCCGGCCTCGTTGCGTCGCGCCAGGTTGCGCTGGAGGTCGCCGTTTTCGTCGGCGAACAGCGCCACCGTGCAGCAGTAGCCGTTGGCGGACACGTCGTAGAACGACAGGGGCCGCGAGTCGACTCGGTTCTCGCACGAGGGGTGCGTCTCGCAGGCGTTGCCCACGTAGTCGCCGTCGGTGTCGTCGCCCTCTTGCATGGCGCCATCGGCAACCTGCAGGGGGTTCTCGACGAACGGGCAGGTGTCGCAAGCGTCGCCCACGCCGTCGGCGTCGGTATCGAGGTGGTCGCAGACGCCCGCGGCCATCTCGCACCGTCGGTTGTTCGGGCAGTCGTCGTTGCTGGCGCAGGTGATGAGGTCTTCCTCGACCAGGGCCACCGGCTGCCGGGGGCAGGCGTCGATCGTGTTGATCAGGCCGTCCTGGTCGAAGTCGTCGTCAGGTCCGATGCCGATGGCACCAGCGGCGAACGAGGTGCCTTCGTCGCCCTCGCAGGCGTCACCCACCATGTCGCTGTTGGAATCGAGCTGGCACAGGACATCGTCGTCATAGTCGATGGGGTCACCCAGCGACCACGTGTTGTCCGGGCCGTACTCGTTGCAGTTGGCCGTGCGGACGCAGTTGTCACACACGTCGCCGATGCCGTCGCCGTCGGTGTCGTCCTGGAAGGGGACGTTGCGGACGGCCATGTAGCCCATGGGGGCTGCGTCGTCCTCGTTGTAGTTGCGCGAGGCCTGGCGGCAGGTGTCGCACTCGTTGCCGACGCCGTCGTCGTCCGAGTCGGCGGTGTCGTCGGACGAACCCGCAAGCGTCGGGCACAGGTCGATGACGTCGCCGAAGCCGTCGCTGTCGATGTCGCCCTGGTCCGGGTTGAAGAAGTCCGGCGCGTTGTCACAGCTGAGCTGGACGCCGTCGAGGTCCTGGTCCTCTTTGCACTTGGGCTGGTCGACCGTGAAGTCGTAGAGGAAGTCGGGCTCCTCGGTGCCGCCCGTGGTGATGAGCGGCATGCCGCACACGTCCCAGAACGCCCGCTGATAGGCGGCGGGGTCGTTCATCTCCTCGCGGCTGCTGAGGCCGGGGACCCAGATACGGTACGTCTCGCCCGTACGAAGGACGGGGCCGAAGACGGTCGGGTCGATCTCGATCCCGATCTCGCCGATGCCCTGGTTGCCGATGTCGATCGTCAGGCAGGGAACGGGAGCCTCGCCGGCCTCGAGGGCCTCCTTGGTCTCCGCACAGTCGGCACCACCGGCCACCAGTCGCTCGAAGCGCTGGTCCCAGGCCATCAAGTTGTCGGGATCGTCGACGAGCTTCCAGACCTCCACCTTGGAGACGTTCTCGGGGCTCATGTCGTACTTGTTGGAGAACCGCAGCGAGAAGTCGTTGCAGGCGCCGATCCGCAGGTTGTCGGACGGGAAGCCACTGCCGGGCTCCACGTGGAACTCGGGAGTCTGGAAGGTGTAGCTGGACTTGCCGGCCAGCGTGTTGCCGACCTTGTCCTTGACGAACTCGCCGCCGTCATCGGGAACTCGGAAGTTCACGGTGTAGGTGGCGTCGGAGCACAGCCCGCGGTCGTAGTCCTCGATGAGCTCGGGGAAGAACGCGTCGTTGGACCGCCAGCCGTCCTCGGCGTTGCGGTCGTCGATGAGGCCGCGGGTCTCGGCACAGGACTCGATGTCCGCGCGAGGGATGCCGCCCACATCGGCCGGGCGCCACTCGAAGCCCTTGATGGCGGGGTCGTAGACCACACCACCAACGCGGCTGACGAACTTGACCGCGTACTGGTTGGCTCGCTCTTCACGGGCTCGCGCGCCGTTGCCCTCGCTGCGGATGTCCGCGGCGAAGAAGCACCCGATACGAAGCGAGTCGACGCAGTCGGAGTAGCGATCGTCGGACTGGACCTCACCCCACGTGGTGCCACCACTGGGGCAGATGCAGTTCTTGGTCGGCTCGGGGAGCGTGTCGCTGCGGTCGTAGACCGAGACCGTGTTGAGGTCCTGGGTGTACGGGTCGCACGAGCTGAGGAAGCCGTCCTGCTCGGCCTGCAGCGTCTCTTGGCAGCACTCCGAGTTCAGCAGGGTGCCGTTCTCGTCGTGGTCGCAAAACGCCAACCGCGTGCCGCCGGGGGCGGTGGAGCAGTTGTTGCCCTCTTCGTCGCACAGCGCGTCGAAGGTACCGGGCGCGCCGGAGTTGGTGTTGCCTCCGCGCGAGCGCAAGCAGGCGCCCGCACCACCGTCGCTGAAGCGCTGGTCGGTGCAGAAGCCTTCCACGGCGTCGGTGTTGGGATCGGCGTCACCGGTGGTCTCGGTGTTGCTGCGGCAGGTGACGAACCACTCGGCCACGCAGCGACCGTTGGTGCAGGTGCCGTCCTCGGCCGTCTCGGGATCGCAGGCGAGGCCGTCGCCCGTGATGCCCACGCAGTCGGTACCCGGGAGCGCGTGACCGGTGTCCAACCGGCAGTCGGCGACCGTCACGCACGAGGCGTTGCGGCGCTCGAGCCACTCCGGCCGCTGGTCGGGATGGGTCTCGCGCAGCTGGTCGTAGTAGGGGACGCTGTACTCCTGCGGCTGACACGAGGGGTCGGTCGCGGGGTCGCACTCCCAGTAGTAGCGGTACTTGATTTCCTGCTCGCTGCGACCGACCCACGGGATGAAGTCAGCGCACTGCGAGAAGGTATCGCCGGCCGGATCACAGATGATGCCGGTCCCCGTGTTGGGGTTGCGGGTCAGGCCCTCGCTCTGAAGGCTGGACAGCGTGGCGCCCTCGGGGGCGGGGGCCGTCAGGCCGTACTTGGCGACCTGGGTGGACAGCAGGTAGTCGCAGCGGGAGCAACAGGTGTCCGGACCCTCTTCGGGCGTCTCACACGAGTTGCTGCCGACGGTCCAACGCCCGGTGTACGAGGTGATCGTACCGGTCTCACGCATCTTGCGAGGCAGCCCATTGGCGCCGATCGCATTGCATGGGTTGGCGGCGGGGTCCTGGTAGTCCTCGTGGCCGAAGTCGAGGCCTTCGTCGCGGAGGTTGTCGATGCACGACAGGTTGACCAGCCGCGTGACGACGTCGGGCTCTTCGGTTGCGCCCTTGACGAAGTCGCCGTTGAACCGAGTGAGCGGCCCCTCGATGTCGAGGACCTGGAACTTCCAGTCGTAGACCTCGAACAGCTGGGGGTTGTCCGGTCGCTTCCGAACCAACTCGATCGACGTGGGATCGAGGAGGTTGTTGAAGACGAACTCGATACCGAAGGCCGTGACCAGCGGCGAGATCTTGCAGAACTCGTCCACGCCGCGGGGAGACTCGAGGGCTTCCTCGGTCTCTTCACATGGCCCGATCTCCTGAATGAAGTACGAGCCCGTGTTGAAGGCCCCTGGACATTCGGGCCCCTCGCAATCGGGGTTGAGCAGGTTGACCTTGCGCGAGGCGTAGTTGATGCCGGAGATACTCTCCAGTCGGAGGTTGTCCGGATCGCAGATGCCGCAATCCGAGTCCTCGATGCACCCAGAGGTGCCAACCGCGACGCCCGCGAGCATGAGCGCCCCGACGGTGATCCGCCGTGCGCCCCATTTCGACTTCGCTGCCTTAATGGTCATGAACCCTTCGTCCGTTCTCGGACCTTCCCCAGCCGGGGTCGGTGACCGGCGTAGCCTACGATACGAGACCTGTTTTCGTACACTCCCAAGCCAGGCTGAAGCATGCGGGAGCTTTGTTGGAGACGGTGAGTGAGGTCGACCGAGGTCGCCCCCGGTATCCGGCGCCTGTCGCCGGAGGGGCCGTGGCAATGCGCCCCTGTACAGCCCCCAGGTCGGAGCTGCAGGAATTCGTGATCATCTGCACGTGCGTCAGCAAGGGTCGCGCCACTGGCCGGTTGGGCTTTTGCCCGCGCGCACGCGAATGGAACGTGGGCCGCTCGCGCACGTGGGACCTGTTCGACCTACCGCGAAAACCGGCCGGGCGGCAACGGTGATGGTACGGATCGAGTTGGCTCTGCTGATGCCGCTGCTTGCGCCCGCAGGCCCCGGTGGGGTGCGGGTGGATTGGCATGCACCGCCCCAGTGCCCGGACGCGCAGTGGGTCCGTCGCGAGGTGGCGGCGCACCTGGGTGGAGGCTCGACCGAGCCGCCGTCGCTCGACGCCCGGGCCGATGTCACCAATCCCGCAAATGGCCGCTGGGAGCTCGATCTGGAGCTCCGACAGGGAAAAGAGGTGGTGGGGCAGCGGCAGCTCTCGGCGCCCACGTGCAGCGAGCTCGCGTCGGCAGCGGCACTGATCGTGGCGATTGCGGTGGATCCCAACGTGGCGATCGGCGGTGGAGATCCCGGCGAGGTGACGCCGCCGCGGATCGACGAACCTTCGGTGCTCGTTCCGCAGGAGCCAACCACCGACCCGGTCCCCGAGATCGACGAGGTGAAGCCCGACCCGGTACCCGAAGAATCTGGCCCGGTGGTCGACGAGATCGCCGAGCCGCCGCTCGTGCCCGAAGCTCCGCGATCGCCTCGAAGGTTGTCCTTGGGCCTCGGCGTTCGGGGCGGGCTGGATGTCGGGGCGATGGGGGTTGGCGCGTCGTTGCGGCTCTCGCCCGCGCTGGTGTGGCCCCGGCTGCGGGTGGAGCTGCTCGGCGCGTGGGCGATCCCCCGTCGCGTGGCCGCCGACGAGATCTCTGGGGTCGAAGCCAGGCTCCAGCGCGGCAGCGCGGGCGTCGCAGTTTGCCCGGTGCTGTCTGCGCAAGCCGTGGAGATCCCGCTTTGCGGAGCGGTGGAGGCGGGGGCGGTCGAAGGCGTGGGGCGGGGCAGTGTGCGAGGATCCCGCGCGGTCGACCCCTGGGTGGGGCTCGCAGTACGACCTCGGCTCTCCTGGTGGCCTCGACCCTGGGTGGGCCTGGAACTCGAGGCGGCCGTCGTCGCCAACCTGGTTCGCCCCGTGTTCGAAACCGCGCAAGGTCGACGGATCTACCGGATGGGCGTCATTGGCGCCGAGTTTGGGGGAGGACTGACGTTCCGATTGCCCGTCCGCCCTCGATCTTCTCCACGGATCTCCGGCACCGTGGACAACAAAGAATCGCGGGGGCCAGTGAATTGGCGCGACCAACGCGAGCGCAGGGCGATGCAGTGAATCGCGTACATCGCGCGGATCGACGAGTACTCGAGGAGATCTATCGGGACCATGCGGCCTTCGTTTGGCGAGCGGTGTTGCGGCTCGGAGTCGACGAGGCGACCGCAGAGGATCTCGTTCACGAGGTGTTCTTGGTGGTGCAGCGACGACTTGCCGACTACGACGGGCGGGCCAGCATGACCAGCTGGCTGTACGGCATCGCGCGCGGCGTGACGGCCAATCATCGTCGAGGACGGGGTCGTGCGGCCCGTCGCCTGCAATTGGTGGTGCCGCCCGATGCCGAGCCGGCGCCGGGACCCGACCAGCACGTGGCGGTGGGAGAAGCGGCGGACATGGTGGCCGGGTTCCTCGAGTCGCTCGACCCTGGCAAGCGAGAGGTGTTCGAGCTGGCAGAACTCGAGGGCATGCGCGGGCCCGAGATCGCCGCGGCGCTCGGGGTGAAGGTGGACACCGTGTACTCGCGGCTTCGGGAAGCCCGGCTGCGATTCCAACGACTGGCCGATCGGCATCGGCGTGCGGAGGCCCGGCGCATGCAAAGGAGGGCGCGATGACTCCGGACGAGGGTCCTCGGCTCGATGCGCACGCCCGCGGGATGCTCGATGCGTTCGTGGCCGAGCGGTACACGCTGGCGCCCAAGGTGGAGCAGCGGATGAAGGCACGGTGGGCATCGCACCTGGACGACGGCTCGGCGGTGGGTGGCCACGGCGCGACCGCCCGACGACGCGGCGCCTGGATAGCGGCGGGCATCCTCGTGGCGGCGGCGTTGGTGGCGGTGTGGACGTGGCCGCGGCAGCGGGCCTTCGAGGATGTCGATGCCGACTCTGGGCACATGGCGCCGTCATCACGGGTCGAAGGCAAGGAGCCGGCCGAGGTCGCGGTCCGTGCCGCGAGCGCGGACGCAGGCTCGGGCCGCTCCAAGGTCCGGCCACAGACCGACCCGGCGAGCGCGGAAGCATCCGGAGTGGTGGTCGGGCCGTCGGCGCAGCCCGCCCCGACACTCGGCGCCACGCCGTCGACGACCGAGACGCGATCTCCGAGGACTGGGCCACAGCGCCGCACGGCCCCTGCTCGATCTTCGGCGGCCGCCCGTCGCGGTCCCGGAACCTCTTCGGAGGCGGCCGCGGGCGAAGCCGGCGAGCCCGCCGTGGCCTCGATGCGAGCCGAGCTCGAGCTGTTGTCGCGGGCCCAGTCGGCGCTGCGCTCGGGCCGTGCGAATGAGGCATTGAAGTTGGTGGCCGAGCACGCGCGGCGGTTTCCACATGGTGCCGTCAGCCAGGAACGCGCGGCGCTCGAAGTGGCGGCGCTGTGCGAGGCGGGTCGTACGGAGCAAGGACGGGCGGTCGCCGCCAAATTTGCTCGTGCATACCCTCGGTCACCCCTGGGCGCACGCGTGCGCGAAGCCTGTCCGAAGGACGGAGGCCCGTGATGGGCAATGCGTGGTGGCAGCGACACGGTAGGCATGCGGAACGACCCGCTAGGAGGAGTCAACGCACCAGCCCCCCCATGATTACGGTGCTCGCCCTGGGGTGGATCGGTGCGGGTTGTGCTTTGGACCCAAGTACGATCGGTGATGAGACCGAGACCCGGGCGGCGACGGGCGGTGGGAGCCAGGGCGGCGTCACCGTCGGATCCACCGAGACCCTGGGAGGATCGGGTGTGGCCACGACAGCACCCGGAGGTACGAGTGCGGGCTCGATGGGGGGCAGCGGCAGCGGCAGCGACGGAAGCGGAGCCGAGCCGACCGGTGGAGGCCCGACCAGTGGGGGCATCGATCCGCCAATGACCTGCGAGGAACTCCTCGCCGCGTTCGCCGCCGAGACCACCCTCATTCGTAGCTGCGACCTGCCCGAGCAGTGCGGGCAGGTCCTGCTCGGCACCAGCTGCGGGTGCACGCGCGACTGGGTTGCCCGGTCCGACGCCGACCTCACGCAGTGGGAGGCGCTGGTCCAGCAGGGGAACGAGATGGAGTGCGGTCTACCGTTTGGGAGCAGCTGCGACTGCCCCGAGGCCGACGGGTTTACCTGCGATACCGGCGAGTGCTCGTGGAACTACGTGGCGACCTGACGCAGGGGCGCTCCATTTTTTCTTCCAGTCTCGTGACGCGGTGGACAACGAGGAGGGTGAGGCGACGGCCAGGGTTTTGGATGACGGCCGCGCTCGATTGGACATTGAACATGACACGTACCTTTGGTGGTCTTTCGACAGTGTGTTTGACGTTGGCTGTGGTGCTCGGGCTGGGATGCGACCCCGGTGGGAGCGATGGCGACGGTGCCTCGGCCGAAGATGGCGGTGCCGACTCGGGCAGCATGACGACGACCAGCGGCTCGACGAGCGACAGCGGCTCGACGACGAGCGGCTCGACGACGAGCGGCTCCACGAGTGACGCCACCGGTGACGACGGCTCGACGGACGGTGGTTCGACGGACGATGGTGGTTCGACGGACGGTGGCTCGACGGACGACGATGGCTCGACGGACGACGCGGGCTCCACCGACGACGGCGATCCGGCCACCTGCGAGGAACTCCTCGTCGAATTCGATGCCGAGACCCTGGCGATCCGCAGCTGCACCCAAGACAGCGACTGCGGTCAGGTCCTGCTCGGCACCAGCTGTGGCTGCACCCGCGACTGGGTGGCCCGCAACGACGCCGACCTCACCGACTGGCAGTCTTTGGTCGACCAGGCCAATCAGATGATGTGCGGGCTCCCGTTCGGTAGCTCGTGCGACTGCCCGCAGACCGACGGCTTTGCCTGCGATGCGGGCATCTGCAACTGGAACTACGTGCAGCAGTAGGCGCCACCGTGCGCGGCGGCCTGACCCCGCGACCAGGGGCGGAGGGCTGTCGCCGGGCCGGCTTCGCCCACGTCGATCGGCTGGGACGCGCTGTCGGGGACCAGAGGGATCCCCCCGTCCGGGGCGGAGTTTGTTGGCCCCGCGTCGATGCGTCGTGGCTGTCGGGGTCTTCGGCCTCGTGTCGCCCGGCCCTGTGTGAGGGGGGCCCTGACGCGCGGGCCGTCAACCGTCGGCGGGGGCGGGCGAGGGCGCGTCGGGGCTGGGGGCCGGGGGTAGCAGCCCCTCGGCGAAGACGGTCCACATCGCTTCGAGGTACGCCCCGTCCATCTGCGCGACCTGCTCGGCGTCGGACTCGTCCAGCACCACGTTGCGCTCCTCGAACCAGTTGCGAACCAGCCCCATGAACGCGGTGAGGATGAAGCGTGCGGGCAAGTCGCGGCGCAGCTGTCCCGCGGCCTGCCCGGCCTCGATCACCGCCACGCCCTGCGCGTGCAGCTGGGCGAGCTCGTCGATGAGCTCGACCGGTCGCGAGCCCAGCTCGAGCCACGCGATGAGCCGGAGGATGTCCGGGTTGTCGGCAAGGAA
>JAHZJA010000397.1 GCA_022601155.1 Deltaproteobacteria bacterium
AGCACGCAAGCGCTGCGCCGTTCGTGGGGGGGCGGGCTACGAGGGCAGCACGCAAGCGCTGCGCCCGTTCGATGGTGCTCGGGTGGTCCGATGGCCGTGCTACGAAGGCAGCACGCAAGCGCCAACGTTCTCGAGCCCGGCGGGCGGGTCGATCGAGAACCACGGCGTGCACACGGTCCCGGACAGCTGCGCATCGCAACCGTCCGGCGCCGTGACGTCGCACATTGGACTGCAGCACGCGAAGCCCTCGCAGCCGGGCACGGACTGGCTGCTGACGCAGGCGTTGCCCGGCAGACAAGAGTTGGGATTGAAGCAATCTCCACCCGCTTCGCCCCCGCTCTTGTCGGCGACGACGGGCGCACACGCGGCCACCGGTTCGGTTCGGTTCTGGTCGACCGCCCCCTCGACCAGGAAGCAACCCGCGCCCAGCTCGGCACAGTCCTGCATCAACGGGTCGCATTCCGCGAGGCACACATCCAGGAACGGGCCGTACCCCACACACGCTTCCTCCCGTGCGCACACCGAAGGGTCCGGCCCCGGGAGCTTGACGTTGTCCACGCCACACAGCCGTCGACAGACCCCCAAGCATTGGAGCCCGGCGTCGCAGTCGTCCACCGGCATGTCCTCGACGTAGTCGAACGCGCTGCATGCCTCGCCCGCCCCCACCGGCTTGGCATCGATCGGCACGCAGGTCGTGCCGCTGGTCTTACCGTTCGGGTACGGCACAACGCACTTCTCACCGGGGGGGCAGGAGCTGGGGCTCGTCACTTCGCACAGCGAGCCACCGGGGAGAAAGTCGGCATCCATCACGAACCCGACACCAGTTCCGTCGCCGCTGCTGCTGCTGTTGCCCGAGCCCGCGGTGGTGTCGACGGCGGAGCCAGAGTCCGTGCTGGGCGGTGGACCGCTGGTCGCGGCACTCGTGTCGCCCATCGGTAGCGGCGGGCCACTGCTGCCGGCCTCGGTGGGAATCGCACACGCGACAGCCAGCACACACAGTGCCAACGGAAGGGGACCTCGGATTGCAGCAGCATGCATAGTGTCGTTGGCTCTCGTCGTGGACCGGTAACGCTAGGGGTCGAAGCGACTGCGACACGACGCAGCCACTGTCGGCGCTCGACCCTCCCGGCACGTCTTCTCAATGGCGGCGCACGCCGGCCGTGCCGAGCCACGCCCGTGTATTCCGCACCACGACGACTGTCGTCGTCGCCACACATTCCTGAAAATACAGCATTAGCAATATTAGTAAAGTTGTTTTTAGAGAGGTTCTACTCGCCAGCACCGCACTGCGCTACGGAGGGCCGCCGGTCTCGGCAACCCTTGTGCACGGACGCCCGCCTGATGATGAGAGGCCGGCTACTTTCCGTACGCCTCGACCTCGGCCAGCCAGCTTCGAACCCGTGCATCGGAAGGCATCCGCCAGTCACCGCGCGGCGACAGAGCAACCGGCCCGACCTTCGGTCCGTCGGCGGTGCACGAGCGCTTGAACTGCTGGGTGAAGAAGCGGCGGAGGAACACGGTCAGCCAGCGCTGAAGCTCGCCAGTCGGGTAGTCATCTGCGAACGCGACGCGAGCCAGGTCGAGCACTCGCGTGGGCCGAGCACCGTCGCGAACGATGTGGTGCAAGAAGAAGTCGTGCAGCTCGTAGGGCCCGATCTTCGACTCGGTGAGCTGCGCGATGGTTCCGTCGGCATCCGCAGGAAGCAGCTCGGGAGAGATAGGTGTGTCGAGCACGGACAACAGCGTCGCCCGTAGCGCCTCGACATCCCCGACCGACCAGGTCCCCACCCGCTCGCTGGCCACCCACCGGATCACGGACTGGATCAGCGTCTTGGGCACCCCCGCGTTGACGTCGTACATCGCGATGTGGTCCCCCGCGTACGTGGACCAGCCCAGGGCCTTCTCGCTGAGGTCGCCCGTGCCCACCACCAGGCCTCCGTTCGGCGCCGCGTTGGCCAGGCACATCAGCACCAGCGTCCGCAGCCGAGCTTGCACGTTTTCCAGGGTCACATCGCCCAGCTCGGGCCGCGCACGCAACCGGGCCACGAGGGCGGCCGCATCGTCGTCGGCCGCGACCGACGGATGGTCGAGAAGCTGGAGCGTGAGTCGGGTGGCCTCTGCGATCGAGATGACCCGCACCGTTGCCCCCAGCGCGTGGGCCAGGGCTTCGGCGTTGGTCTTGGTGCCATCGGTCGTGCCCAGGCCGGGCATCGTCACGCACACCAGGTCTTCGCGCGGCTGTCCTCGCAGATCGAGGGCCGTGGCGGCGACCAGAGCGGCGTGGGTCGAGTCGAGCCCGCCCGAGACGCCGAGCACGAGCGACGGCCGACCCAGAGCCCGCATCCGGGTTGCCAGCGCGTTGGTCTGGATCTCGAAGATCTCCCAGCAGCGAGCGTCGAGGGTGTCCGGGTCGGACGGCACGAAGGGGTGTTTGGCGACCGTACGGCGCAGCGGCTCGGTGATCGCATCGGGGGCCGAGAACGCGACGCGACGCACGGGGTTGCGGTGCGCACGAGCACAGTCGCCGAAGCTGTTGGTCGACAGTCTCTCCCGCGCCAGTCGTTCGAGATCGACGTCGACGCTCACCAACTGGGGCTCACGAGAAAACCGCGTGGAGCTGGCCAGCACCCGCCCGTTCTCCACCACGAAGGCATCCGCATCGAAAGCCAGATCGGTCGACGACTCGCCCGGCCCCGCCGCCACGTAGACGTAGGCACACTTGCCTCGGTCCGACGAGGCCCGGGCCAGCAGTCGACGCAGCTCGGCCTTGCCCACGATGAAGTTGGAGGCCGACAGGTTGACCACCACCGTGGCGCCCGCGAGGCTGAGCAACGCCGAGGGCGGCACCGGGACCCAGAAGTCCTCGCACAGCTCCACCCCCACCGTCAGCGACGCAAAGCCCTCGGCTTCGAGCAGCACATCGGTCCCAAACGGTACCGTCTCGTCACCCACCGTCGTCGTGGCGCCCGCGGGGACCTCCGATCCCGGCCGAAACCACCGGACCTCCTCGAACTCGCGATAGTTGGGCAGGTACGTCTTGGGGATCACCGCCCGCACGCGGCCTCCCTGGATCGCCACGGCCACGTTGTAGACCCCGCCGTCGACCACCAGCGGCAGACCCACCACCGCCATCGGGCTCAGCGCTCGGGCCTGCTTGGCGAGCGCCTGCAGCCCGTCGCGCGCCTGCTGCAGCAGATGGTGGTCGTGGAACAGGTCCCGCGCCGTGTAGCCCGTCAGACACAGCTCGGGGAACACCACCAGGGCGTGGTGCTCGTCGTGGGCCTGCTGCCACAGCCCCAACACGCTGGCGAGGTTGGCCTCGACATCAGCCACCGCGCAGGTCGGGACGGCGGCGGCGATCCGGGCGAAGCCTCGCATACGACGAGCATGCCTCCGCTACGGGGCGCGACACAACCGACGCCCGTCTCGAGACCTCAGCGGTGGTCGCGGACGGGCACAGCGCATCGCCCCCGGCCTCACTGGGGCAGCGTGCGGCGAACGAGCGTCTCGATGTGACGGTTCGCGTGACAGCAGTACGCGTCGCCTTCACGTGTTTCTCCCACATCGATGGCGAATACCCCTTCGCCCGCACCCGGGGCCAGGTGACCCTGTTGCATGTGGGCGATGTTCTCGACGGCCCCAGCGCTGTTTTCGAAGCGCAGCACGAGGTTCCACGTGCCTTCGAATGCATCGGCTGGTGCGCACCGCTGGGCGTCGAAATCCACCACCAGCGGAGCAAAGGTCTCGGCCTCCAGACGTTCCTGGTTGCTCGAGGCCAGCAGCACAGCCCCATCGCTCGCTCGGCGTATCGCCAGGTTGTCGCGCCACGAGCCAAAGTCCTCGCCGAACTCGTTGTGGTGATGTTCGATGTCGACGGTGTCCCCTGCCGCCCACGCCACGGGATCGGCGGCGGCGGGGATCGTGACTTCCAGCGGGCGAGCAACACCCGCGTCGTCGCACTCGAACACCGTGGTCACCCGACCCGCGTCGGTCGTCACCGCGGTCACCAGGCACGGCACATCAAACACGATGAACGTATCGAACTCGCCCTGGGGAACGTTGGGCCACGCGGAGCGGTCGATGCTCACCAGCGGTTGCGCAGGCACGCCACGATCGAAGCACGCAGCATCGGTCTCTGGGCCCAGGTCCTCGTCGCTGACGAAGTCACAAGCGCCCAGCGCGGCGACGGCGACGAACGAACAGGCGACGACACCACCCCGCGCGCTCCGGGTGGTGCGGTGCCGCGAACACCCAGGCGATGGCGGACAGGGACGGCTCGAAGCAGCGACGGCCAAGGTCGAGTTCATACTGGTTGTGTGACGACCGACCGGACTTCGATTCCGAACCGTCCGCCTTTTCGCGGGGCACCGCCGCCATGTCGGTGGTCGCCCGACCAGACGGCAGCCATCCGTTGCTCAGTGCGAGCACGCGGCGGTGTCGAACTCGCCCTGGGTCCATGCGACTGGACGCTGCGACGAGTAGACCATCGGGGTGTGCCACGCCATGCACTCCTCGTTGCCCCAGCTCTGCCAGGTCGTAGCGAGCCCGGCCAGCCGCTGCGACACGCCCCACAGCTCGGCCGCCAGCTCCGTGTCGTTCGCACGGGCGCCCGCTTCGAGCCGTTGAGCAACCCCTCGGCGTCGTCAGTTGCTCAGTGCGTCGTAGCGAACCCGGTCAGCCGCTGCGACACGGCCCAAGGCTCGGCCGCCAGCTCCGTGTCGTTCGCACGGGCGCTCGCCTCGACCGGTTGAGCAACCCCTCCGCGTCGTCAGTTGCTCAGTGCGTCGTAGCGAACCCCGGTCAGCCGCTGCGACACGGCCCACAGCTCGGCCGCCAGATCCGTGTCGTTCGCGTGGGCGCTCGCCTCGACCTGGGTCGGGTAGCCGCGCATCTGCATCGCACCATCGGGGCCGATGAAATCGCCACCGCGCACATCGTCGCCGAACAGAGCGTACAGGGAGGGGAGTGACCCCATCATCGCGCTCTGGGCCGCAACGCGATTCATCCCGCGCATGAACATCGCCCGCAGCTTCGCTCCCGACTGCCGTGCCCCCGCGTCCTGAAGGTTGGTCGCGGCATAGCCCGGGTGACACGCGGCCGCGAGGGTGTCGCGCTGAGCCGCACCGAGGCGGCGCTGCAGCTCGAAGGTGAACAGCAGATTGGCCAGCTTGCTCTGACCGTAGGCCATCCACTTGCGATAGCGGCGCTCGCCCTGGAGGTCTTCCCAGTCCATGCGGCCCATCCGATGCGCGAGGCTGCTCACGGTCACCACGCGCGAGCCATCGGCGGCCAGCAACAGCGACAACAGATGACCGGTGAGCGCGTAGTGGCCCAGGTGGTTGATGCCCAGCTGCATCTCGAAACCATCGGCTGTCTTGGCGTATGGCAGCGCCATCACGCCCGCGTTGTTGCACAAGGCGTCGAGGCAATCGTGTCCGGCTTCCACCCGATCGGCGAACGCTTCGATGGAAGACAGATCGGCCAAGTCGAGCGCCGATGGCTCGAGCCTCCCGGTCGCCCCCTCCTCTTCGATCCGGCGCGCAGCCTCTCGCGCCGCGTCCACCCGACGACACCCCATGATCACGTGGGCACCGCGGTGGGCGAGCGCACGTGTAGTCTCGAACCCTAGGCCACTGTTGGCTCCGGTCACCACGATGGTGCGGCCAGACAGGTCGGGAAGATCATGAGCGGTCCAGCGTGCGTCGGACATGGCGGCAGCACGGTCCGCATAGCATGGATCCCCGCTACTGCGGCTAGACAACACGGGGCCGGCTCGAGGCTCGACACCGAGCGCGGCTTCGATCACCCTTGAGCCGTACCATGGCCGACGACGACGCCCTCGCCCGCCACTCGGGTCCTCGCCATCCTGGCCCAGCGCGCAGCTCGCCCTACCCGGTGAGCCGCCTGGCTCCTGCCCACGACTTGGTCGACACCGCGCGTCAGATCGCCGAGGCCGATCAGATCATCGGTACCGTCGTTCACGGCAAGCTTCAGGTCATCGCCGAGCAAATCCGCACATTGCAGGAACAGGCGCGCCGCATCATGACCGAGGCGCGCGACAATGCGTCGCTCCACCGTGCCTCCTGCCAGTTTCAAAAGCGGGTCGGGCACACCTACCACCTGTATGAGCGCCCCAACGGCACGAGCTACCTGTCGATGCTGGGCCCGGACGATTGGCGTGGAGATCCGCCCCACACGTTCTCGGGCAGTTTCCGGCTCGAGGCCGACATGAGCTGGACGCCGGCCGGTACGGCGGGGCCCACTCCCGTCGACGAGCTGCGGGCGCTGACCGGCGTCGACACGGTGCCCTAGCAACGCGAGCCGCGAGGCCCCAAGCACCCGCGCACGCCCGGGGCCGCCCGCGGTGGCGGTGTCACTCGGCATTCGCAGTGCGCCTACCATTGCGTCAGCCTCGCGAGGGATCCCCGACACGGCCAGGGCGAGTCGCACGGGCAAGTTGCCCAGCGTGCCCTGGTTGCCCGCCGTGGCGTGCCGCCAAGCGTCCGGGAATGGGCGGCCGTTGGCTGGCACGCGGTTTGCTTTTCCAAGGGGAGACGGCCCGCCGCGCAAACCAACCCAATGGTCCAACCCCACCCCACGCGCGGCGGGCCAAACCCTGTTCAAACTGGGCGGGCGTGGAATGGTCCGCGTCCGCCCACTTCTCGTGGGCCAACGGTCAATCGCGCTCGGGCAGCGACACGGCGCGTAGCGCCTCGATGTCGGCCAGCATCCCCACCACCATCGCCTCGACGACGCGCTCACCCTTTTCGCGGGTCGCAAGCGTGGGATCGCCCCAGATGCCGGTCTTGGAGTAGTGCCCAGGCCCGTCCGGAGTTCGCGAGAAGCCCGGCTTGGTCTTGGGTGCCCAATCCCGGACGGCCTTGCTCATGTCGACGGTCTCGGGCGCGATGTAGAGCATCATCGATGTCTCGATCTCGTCGGCATGCGTCCCCCCGGGCTGTTCGCGGATCTCGTCTTCGACCGGTCCTGCGATCTCGAGGATGTTGGTGAACCGCATGACGATCCCTTCGTCCGCGAGCTGCTCCATCGAAGCCTTCAGCGGGCCGACCGTCGAGACTCCCGTGTTGAGCACATAGAACCGACGCGGCCCAAAACGGGCGAGTCCCCGGCACAGCTGGGTGACGACATCGCGCGAGGTGGTCTCGCTGAGCGTGGTCGAGCCGGGGTACTCCACGAAGGCGGGGTAGTGGTGGAAGCCGAGCGTCGGAGCGATCACGACGTCAGCCGCCTGGAGCACGCGGTCTTTGTAGTACTCGGCCAGCAACCAGTCATTCTTGAGTCGCAGGTGGGGGCCGTGCTCCTTGGACGCCGCACCCACGGGAATCACCACCACGGTTTCGGGAGTGAGCGCGGCTTCGGCCTCGACCCAGGTCAGGTCCCACAGCAAGGTGCCGCGCGGGGGCGGGGCTTGCCGATCGGGCTTGGGGCTGGCCTCGTTCGCATCGGGCTCGGACGGGGTCTGGACGGACGGGCTGGGCGGGGTCGGACCGTTGGACATGGTGGGCGCTCCCTCGCCCTGGTCACCACAGGCGACCAGCCACAGCGGGAGCAGCCATGTCCCGCAGTGTCGGAGGACCATGCGGCCACTGTACACCGCGGCCCGCACCGCCCGCCCCACACCACGGCGCGGCCGGTGAATCGTCTCGCGGTGTGGTGCGTTGGACTGTTGGACCGTGGCACACGTACTCGCACAGACCAGCATGGGGGCGGTTGCCGACAACCGCCTCGCGACCGCCACTGGCCTGCTCGGCGCCGCCCTGACCACCGCCCTGGCGCTGCTGATGGCCCACTCCATGAACGGCGCGCCCGCCGACGACACGTCGGACACCCTGCCCTTCACCCCAGGCCTGGTCCTCGCCCTCGGCTCACCCCAATCCGAACAACCGTCCGAGGCCCCCAGCGTCCTGCCTCCCAGTGAGCCCGAGCCCGAGCCCGAGCCTCCCACCGAGGCCACGCCGTCGGAGCCCGTGACCCCCGAGGACGCCGTCACCGACGACCCCACCCCCGCGCCTCCGACTCAGGTCCGTCCGCCCCCCGTCCGCCCTCCGACGGTCAGACCACCGCGCCCGACAGCGCCGCCCCAGACGCCATCGCTCCCCGCGCCTGGCTCGGGTGCACCGCCCCCCGGCGACCCGTTCGGCAACCCCAACGGCTTCGACGATCTCGACCAAGACGGCGACCCCTGGGCGCGAGGCCTGCTCGAGGCCATCCGTGCGATGCGAGTCGGCACGATCTACGCCAAGCCGCTGTCGGGCACGTTGCGGTTTCAGCTGACGATCTGCAAGGACGGCACCGTCTCCAGGGTCGCGGTCAAGGGCGGCAGCAGCATGAGCCGGGACGAGCGTGACCGCGTCGTCCACGAGCTGTCCCGCCTGAAGATTCCGCGGATCCCGTCCGCGCTCGCCTCCAAGATGAAGGGGCGCTGCGCCAAGGTTCAGCACACCTTCCGCTGGTCTGAAAAGGGCACCCAGTAACCGCTCCGACCATGCTATGAGCGCCGCCTGATGGCGTTGCGCGTGGGCGTGTTCGGAGCCGGAGCGATCGGCGGCTACCTCGGGATTCGAGCGTGCGCCGCGGGAGCGACCGTCACGCTGGTGGGACGGCAATCACTGCTGGACCACGCCGGCCATCTGCGGGCAATCGCACTGGATGGCACCGAGGTCCAGCCCGACGCCACCCTCCAGGTGAGCGATGATCCGGCGACGCTCCACGACGCCGATGTGGTGCTCGTCACCGTCAAGTCGCTCGCGACCGAGCAAGCCGCCCACACCCTGGCCGAGCACATCGGGCCCGATACCACGATCATCTCGTTCCAAAACGGGCTCCACAACGCCACGCGCCTGCGCGACACGCTGGGCCCCCGCGTGGTGGCGGGCATGGTCAGCTTCAACGTGGTTCGCGAGCAGGACGGGGCGTGTTTTCGCCAGGCGACACGCGGGCCCCTGGTCGCCGGGACCGGCCGAGGTGTGCACGCCGAGCGCATGCGGTTGATGGCAGACCTCCTGGGCACCGCGGGCCTGCCCCTGTCGCTGCGCGACGACATCGAGGACGTGCTGGCCGGCAAGCTGCTGCTCAACCTCAACAATGGCATCTGCGCCGCGACGGGGCTGACCATCGTGGCCTCGCTGCGATCGCGCGACGCTCGGTGGTGCCTGGCCCAGTGCATGCTCGAGGGTCTCGCCACCATGCGCCGCGCCGGTCGACGCCCCGCCAACGTCTTGGGGCTCCCGCCCTGGATGGTCGCCCGCGCGCTGCTGCTGCCCAACGCCATCCTCCTTCGGGTCGCCAAGCGCATGGTCTCTGCCGACCCCGCCGCGCGCTCGAGCACGCTGCAAGACCTCGATGCGGGCAAGCCCACCGAGATCGGCGAGCTCAACGGAGCCATCGTGGACCTGGCCGCGGCCCATGATGTGCCGACTCCAGCCAACGCCACCGTCGTGGATGTGGTGCATCAGCTCGAGAGCCAGTCGGCACCGCTGCAATTCATGGAGCCGGCCGCACTGCGTGACGAGATCGCGAGTCGCAGGCGCTGAGGCCTCGCGGTCCCGCTCACGACGAGTGTCCCACTCGAAGATCGGGGGCCGTTGTACTCTCGCGACATGATCTCGAACTTGCGCCCCTCGCTCGTCAGCGGTGGCCTGCTGTTGCCCTTGCTCTGTGCCTGCCCGCCCACCGCCGACATGAGCCCGGCCGGCGACGCCACCACGAACTCCTCCTCGTCTGGGGGCAGCGGCAACGCCGACGAGACCACCGCCGCCGACGAGACCACCGCCGCCCCCGAGCCTTTTTGCGGCAACGGAACGATCGAAGGCGACGAAGTCTGCGACGACGGCAAGGAGAACGGCGAGACCGCCGCGTGCAAGACGGACTGCACGGCGGCCGAGTGCGGCGACGGCCTGGTCCACGACGGTGTGGAGGAGTGCGACGATGGCAACACCGACGACGGCGACGGCTGCTCCAGCACCTGCGAGACTGTGGCGTTTTGCGGTGACGGTCAGATCGACGGCGACGAGGAGTGCGACGACGGACGCGACAATAACGACGAAGGTGCGTGCTCGAGCACCTGCGTCGCGGCGGTGTGTGGCGACGGTGAGGTCCAGTCGAAGGTCGAGCAGTGCGACGACGCCAACGATGACAACAACGACGCGTGCACCCAGCTGTGCGCGCCGCCGACCTGCGGAGATGGCTTCACCCAGTCCGTGAACGCCGAGCTGTGTGACGATGGAGACCGGCTCGAGGGCGACGAATGCAACGGCGACTGCACCACGGCCGGATTGTGGACCGACACCTTCAATGGTGCAGCCAACAACAACGACCAGATCAACGGCGTTGCTATCGATGAGGCCAACAACGTGATCGCAGCCGGGGTGGTGTTCGACCAGGTGCAGGGCGACGACGTATGGGTCCGCAAGTACGCGCCCGACGGGGCGATCACCTGGACGCAGACCTTCCACTCGGTGACCGCCGAGGAGGCCTTCGCCGTGGCGACCGGACCGGGCAATTCGATCTTCGTGGCGGGCTCGTCGGTCGCCGGAGGCACCGAGCGCAACGTCTGGCTGCGCCGCTACACCGCCGCGGGTGCCACCGACTGGACCCAGACGTTCAACGGCGGCAGCAATGGCGACGACGAGGCGCGGGGCGTAGCCGTGGACGGAGCGGGCAACGTGTTCGTGACCGGCTACACCACCACCGGCTCCGATCGCGACATCTGGGTCCGCATGTACGACCCCTCGGGGGGCACCCTGTGGACGCGCATAGTGTCGGGGCCGGGATCCAACAACGACGAAGGCCGCGGGATCGCGACCGACCCCAACGACAACGTCGTCGTGACCGGCTACACCTGGACGGGAAGCTCTCGCGACATCTGGGTCCGCAAGTACGACGCGGCGGGCAACGAGCTGTGGACCCGTAGCCACGCCGGGGCTGCGGGCCAGAACGACGAGGGCTACGGCGTTGCAACCGACGCCACGGGCAATGTCGTCGTCGCCGGGTTCGAGACCGTCATGGACGTCGGGCGTGACGTCTGGGTCCGCAAGTACGACCCCGACGGCAACGAGCTGTGGTCGCGCAGCTACAACGCCCCCCAAGACGGCAATGACTCGGGCCGCGGCGTCGCCATCGACGGCGACGGCTCGATCGTGGTCGTCGCGTCGATCTTCCGCGGCGCACAGTCGGACAACATCTGGGTCCGCAAGTACGACCCCGACGGCATGGAGCTTTGGACGTCGACCTACAACTCCGATGGCTTCGGGTCCGACGTCGCCAACGCAGTCGCCGTGGACGCGATGGGTACAATTGCAGTGGGTGGTTTCGAGACACGCACCGATCTCGGACAGTTCCGCAACACGTGGGTGCGTCGAATGCTGCAGTAGTGCGCAGCGTTCTCTCCTCGCGAGGACCTCGCTTGAAAATCGTGTGAAACGGGCCTCCACGGCCCGTGGTCGCGTTGCCGGGCCCGGGTCGTCGTGACACCGTGAGGCGACATGGGACGCCCAAAGCCTTCGACTCTCTCGATGCTCGCCTTGTCCTGCGCCGTGGTAGCGACCGCGTGCCGCAAGGACGACACCGACGCAGCCAAGGCCGCCGAGCTCGCCCAAGCAGGAGGCCTGCCCGATGAAGGCCCCCTGCCGTCACTGCGCACCGGGATCGAGGAAGCCAAGACTCTCCCGGCGGTGGAGCTCGAGCTACTCACCGTCGTCTCGGATGGCGCGCGCTACTACGAGATGGCGCTCGACCCATCCACGGGGCGCGACTTCTCGCTTCGGACTCACATCGAACACCCGGCCCATGCGGTGGCCAGCGTCGACGACGATCGAGGCCAGCGACGCCTGTTGCTGCGGGTCCCCGCCTCCGTTCCCGCCGCGACCGAGATCCGCGGCACCTTGTTTCGGACCAGTCAGAACTACAAGAGCCGTGAGCGCACGATCCAACCCTTCACCGCCAAGGGTCCCGCCAAGTCCACCACCGATCCGGAGCTCGCCCGTCGCTGGGCCCAGGCGCTGGGCCGAACCCTCGAGGGGAATGAACGACCGTGGTGGACCGGTCGCCCCGGGCACCCATGGCATCAGTTCGCGGCGGGCCGCGTGCAGACGATGGCGACCCCTCACGGCTCCGCGACGGGCGTGCGCCTGCCCGACACCGCCCGCCCCCGACGCACCGAGCTTTCGAAGCTGATGCACACGACCACGGCCGCCACGTCGATGCAGGAAGCACTGCAGCACGATCGCGGGCTTCGGCTCC
>JAHZJA010000398.1 GCA_022601155.1 Deltaproteobacteria bacterium
CGACGTGCACCAGCGGATCGACGAACGTCTCGGTGCTGGGCTGTGGGCAATCGGCCGCGGGCGCACCGCAGGGCGGGAGCTCGGGCTCTCGGCAGGCCGTGGCCGCGGCGCACAGCGCCCACAAGCCCAACTGTGCGGTGCCAACGCGCGGATATCCCCAATCCATCGCCCCCAAAACCGTCGGACGTCTCCGGTTGTTACGGATCCAGTGGTGTGGCGGGCCAAAAAGCGCGGACCGGGCCCGTGGTATGGACCACGCCATGCCGCAGGCACAGGTGGGCGAGCTCGAGCTGTGCTACCGGTCGGAGGGGCACGGGCGGCCCTTGCTGCTGGTGATGGGCCTGGGTGCCCAGTTGGTGTTCTGGCCCGACGCGCTGTGTCGCTCGATGGTCGAGCGTGGCTACCAGGTGGTGCGCTTCGACAACCGAGACGCGGGGGAGTCTTCGCGGCTCGACCACCTGCCGGTCCCCGATGTTCGACGGCAGATCCTGCGCTGGACGCTGGGGCGCTCGGTCCGTGCGCCCTACGGGCTCGATGCGATGGCCGACGATGCCGTCGGACTGCTCGATGCCCTCGCGCTGCCCGCCGCCCACGTCGTGGGGGTGTCGATGGGCGGGATGATCGCCCAGCTGATGGCGCTGCGTCATCCCAGCCGGGTCCTGTCGCTGACCTCGGTGATGTCGCATCCTGGCGACCGGCTCTCCATGGTCCCTCGGCCGCGAGCGCTGCGGGCCCTGTTTCGCCCGGTCGCGCGGACACGGGTGGCCGCTCAAGACGCCTGGGTGCAGTTCTTTCGCACGGTGGGTAGCACGGGTTTCCCCTTCGACGAGGCCGAGCTGCGGCACCGGGCCGGCCTGCACTTCGACCGCGGCACCTCGCCGCGTGGCTTCGTGCGGCACATGGTCGCGGTGCTGGCCGCCCGTGATCGTCGGCCGCAGCTGCGCGCGCTCGACATCCCCGCGCTGGTCGTCCACGGGGATGCCGATCCTCTCGTACCTCCGCGGGGTGGGGTACAGACCGCACGCGCCCTGCCGCACGCGGAGCTGATCCGCATCGCCGGGATGGGCCACGATCTTCCGCGCGGCGCCTGGACGCAGATCCTCGATGCGCTCGATCGGGTGACCGAGGCCGGGGAAGCGCGACGGGACGGCGCCTCGTGAGCCTCGGGACTCGCCCGCGACCGTCACCCCAGCAACAACGGTAGTCCCACCAGCCCCACCAGCAGGAGCACGGCGTAGCCGATCGCATCGAGTCGGAGACCGAGGCGGACCATGGTGTCCAGGCGGATCATGCGGGTGCCGTAGGCCATCGCATTGGGCGGGGTGGAGACGGGCAACATGAAGGCGTAGCTCGCCGCCAGTGTCACCGTGATCGCGGCGTCGCGGGGATCGAAGCCGCTCGCCTGGGCGATGCCGATGATCACGGGCAGCATCATGCTGGTGGTCGCGGTGTTGCTGGTCAGCTCCGTCAGCAGCAACACCAGAAGGCTCGACGCGGCCAGCAGTCCCGCCGGGTGCTCGGCCAGCGGCCCTGCCCACGACAGCACGCCGCGTCCGATCGCCTCCGCTAGCCCGGTCTCAAAGGTCAGCTTGCCGAGCGCGAAGCCTCCACCCAGCAGCAACACGGTGCCCCAGTCGATGTTCTGGGCCGTCTCCCAGGTCATGAGGCGGCTGCGCTCGCCGTCGGCGTCGCGGCGACCATCGGGGACGAGGAACAGCAGGCAGGCACCGACGATGGCCACCACCCCCTCGGGCAGGGATGCCTTCGCCCACACCGCCCACGGATCGCCGGGCCCCAGCGTCAGCTTGAGCGCGGCGGGGAGCAGCCAGCCCATCACCGTCAGCCCGAACATCAGCAGCATGCGGCGCTCGCCCGCGCTCATCGGTCCCATCTGGGCGAGCTGGCGCTCGACCTCGACCGTCAGCCCTTCCACTCTGCGCAGGGGCGAGGGAAACGTCCGCGTCGCCACGAGCAGCAGCAGCACCGTCATCAGCAGGGCCGACGGCACCCCGATGCTCATCCAGCTGGTGAAGTCGATCGCGATCCCGGCCTGCTCCTCGAGCATGCCCACCGCGATGACGTTGGGCGCGGTCCCGATGGGGGTTGCCGTGCCCCCCATCGAGCAGGCGTAGGCCAAGGTCAGGCACATTCCCCCGCCAAAGCGCTCGAGCTTGCGCTGGGTCTCGGGGTCGTCGGGCGCGACTCGACGCATCGTCTCGTACAGGCCCAGCGCCACCGGGATCAGCATGGCGGTGGTGGCCGTGTTCGAGATCCACATCGAGAACGCGAACCCGATGGACGCCACGGCCCACATCGCCCGTGTGGGTGAGCCGGCCACGAACCGTCGCGACACCAGCCACAGCGCGGCGCGGCGGTCGAAGCCCTGGCGCGACAGACCTCCCGCGAGCATGAAGCCGCCGATGAACAGGAAGATGAGCGGGTGTCCGAATGCGGCCAGCGCCACCTTGGCGTCGGCCACTCCCAGCATCACCGCGAGGCATGGCCCCAACAGCGCGGCGGCAGCCAGCGGGATCGCCTCGGTCACCCACAGCACTGCGGTCATCGCCACCACGGCGGCGAGGCTGTGGGCCGCCGGGCTCAGGCTCGGCATCGGCAGTGCGAGCAGCCCCACCAACACCAGCGGGCCCGCCACCCGGCCCACGGCGCGGCGGCGCCGATCGAATCGGGCCTCGGCCTCGCTGACGGCGATCACTGCCACCGGCCCCACGATAGCGGTTACGCCCCGGCTCCGCCGAGTGACGCCGTCGACCCCCCATGCGCCCGGCTCGATGCGATCGAATCGTGGGCCGAGCCGGCCACGTCTCGCGGCTTCGCGTGTGGACCTTCGGCCCCGCGAGGGGGTCGATCGAGGCCGCTGTGTCGCGGTCGTCGACGGGGGCCCTGGCCATCGTGCCCAGCCTCACCGCTTGGCGCGAGGCGCTGGCGGGACAGTCGGCGGGGCGAGGCCCGCTGTGCCCGGTCGACGCGCAAGCACCGTTGGCGAGCCTGATGGCGTGGCGGTATCGGGACGATGCGGTGTGAGTCACGTCCCCAGCCGGGTCGACGACGACGTACGAGCGAGGGCCAGGTTGCACCCGATCTTCATCGATCGAGCATCGATTGTGGAACCAAGTGCGAGCGACCACGGCTCGTCCCGACGTCGAGAGCACTTGTCGTCCACCCCTGTCGCCCGGGGACCTTGTCGTCGCCACGCCAGCGTGCTCCCATGTCTAGCAATGGTGGGCCGTGTTCGCGTCGTGGGTGTTGCAGTGATCCTTGCCGGGCTCGCGGGGGGGAGTCTTGGGTGCAGCAAGACCCAGGCCCCCGCGCCGAACGGCCCGGAGCAGCCGGGTGCCCAACCCGAGGCACTGGGGCACAAGCACGGAGAGCTGGCCAACTCGAGCATGGTGGCCGACATGCACGCCCAGCCTGCGCCCAACACATCGGGCCTGCTCAAGTCGACGCACACCGGGACCTCCGCCTACGATGTCAGTGCCCCCGCGACGGTGCTGGTCACCACCCGCTGGGGGCATGGCTCCGGGGTCATCATCGATCCCAAGGGCCTGGTGCTCACCAACTACCACGTGATCGAGTCGGGTGAGACCGAGGACTTCGGCATCGAGGTCGGGGTGACCACGGCCAAGATCAACCCCGATGGCAGCGCCGACCCCGATCGGCGTCTCCGCGCTCGGGCGCTCAAGATCGACCCGTCGCGGGATCTGGCGCTGCTGCAGATCATCGACCCCGGCGATCGCCTGCCGGTCGCACCGCTGGCACCCGCCGAGCTGCCGCGGGCGGGGCGGGCGGTGTCGGCCATCGGCAATGCCGGGGTCGGGTTTGGCTGGGCGGTCAAGCACTGCCACATCAATGCGATCGGCACCATGGAGAGCGCGGCGATGGCGATCTTCGCCGAGCAGGCCGAGGCGCTGCCGGCCGAGCAGCGCGATGCGCTGGCCGAGGCCACCCGTCGGGCGGCGGTGAAGGCGGGCAAGCAGATCCAGACCGATTGCACGGTGCTCCCCGGCGACAGCGGTGGGCCGCTGCTCGACGAGGAGACCCACGCGCTGGTGGGGCTCAATGCGGCCATTCGTACCTCGACCTCGGGTGCGAACAGCCTGGGGAGCGTCTCGTTCCACGTGCATATCGCGGAGATCCACGACTTCTTGGCCGACGTGCCGACCGAGCCCCAGCGGTTCGCCCCCGATCCGTGGGAGCTGGGTGGACACCAAGCGGCGCTCGACGACACCACCAAAGATGGTGAGGTCGACAGCCTGCGTGTGGGTGGCCACTGCGGCGCCCAGCACATGACGTGTCACGGCATCTTCCTCGACATGGACCAGGACTCGTTCCGCAACGTGGACAGCCTGCCCGAGCTCCAGCAGGTCTACGACGATCGCAGCTTCGACCCCGAGTGGATCATCTTCGCGCGGGCCCGCTTCCCGCGTGGAGGCGAGGCCTCCGATCACCTCGCGCCCGTGACCGACCTTCTGGTGTACTTCGACGCCGACAACGACGGCACCCTCGATGGGCTGGTGGTGCAGGACGCCGAGGCCAAAAAGACGCGGGGCTATAGGATCCAGGGCGCCGAGATCAGTCGCGACGAGAGCCTCGACGACATCGACACCAATCCGCAGCAGGTGTTCGCCAACCAGGCCGACCGCGACAACTTCGTGCGGTTCAAGGCGGCCGTGGAAGAGGGCACCCACGCCACGGCGGCCGAGCGCAGCGCCGCGGTAGAGGTGGCGCTCGACGACCTCAGCGGCGACGGCCAGGCGGAGACGGTCCGCGTGCAGACCCGCCTCGATGAGCGCGTGGTCCTCGATGTCGACCAGGACTCGCTGCCCGATCTCGACGGCGCCGTGCTCGAGGCTGCGCTCGCGGAGGGCAAGGTCGACGCCGAGCTGGTGGCCGTGACGGCCTCGCCCTACCGGGTCTGGTACGACCGCGACAACGACGGTCGACTCGATCTCATGCTCGAGGGCTCGAGCGCGGAGACGGGCTTCGTCTCGGACGCGGCCGAGATCGATCCCCAGGGCAAGCGGACGTCCGCACCCGAGCACGTGGGGCGTCGATTGCTGCGGCCCGCGCTGTTTCGCGACCCGGCCATCGCCAAGACCACCGAGGTCCTGCTCCGCGGTGCGTTTCCCGACAAGCACGCCGACCTCGACGACGGGGCCAGCACGTTCCCCGACCCCCGCGTGGGCCCGGTGTTCGAGGCGCGGGCCTACGACGGCACCAAGCGGAGTGCAGTCGCGCTGATGGAAGAAGGGCGGGTGATGATCCTGCTCGATCTCGATCGCAACAGCTGGAAGTCCAAGGCCAACAAGGGGCGGTCGCTGGAGGAGCTGTTGCGCGAGGGAGCCTACGACGCCGAGTTCGTGTTCATCTTCGACGGGACGTTGGGCTGGTCGTACTTCGACGTCGACAACGATGGTGAGTGGGACGAGATCTGGGTCAGCACCGCACCGAACGCCGAGACCCCGCGCCACCGCTATGTGATGGGCGAGACCATCACCCACGAGCAGCCGCCCGCCGGGGTCACGATGTTCGAGCCCAGCGCGTTCAAGGGCCGCAAGCGGCTGGTCCGGGCGTTTTCGGCGGTGCGCGGCAAGGTGGTCGACTTCTAGCGCACAACCGCGACGGGCCGGTCGTTGCGGCTACGGCTGCTCGGAATCGTGGACTCGACCGCGAGACGAAGGTCGCGTCCGCCCGCCGGTCCGCCAAGGCTGGCCGAGCAGCGAATCCGAGCTGCGTACCGGCCTGCTCGATCCGCCCCGCATCGCTGCCCCGAGGCCGAGCAGGCCACCGAGGATGATGACGATGCCGATGGGGGGGAACAGCATCATTGCCACCCACCCCGTCCCGGCCAACACGAGCGCACAGATCAACGCTAGCCGGGGCATCCGGGCGTAGGCGGCGGCAGCGAGGCCGACGATGGCGGGGATGAGCAGCAGCAGCCAGCCGAAGAAGAGGTTGGCCGCGGCCTCCAAACCGTCGGCGTGGGCCAGGCGCGGGGCCGAGACGAGGACGGAGATGGTCAGGAGCGGGAGCAGGTGTCGGCGGGCATCCATGGCGAGCCCCAACCTAGAGGGACGGTGTGAACGCCTTGGCGCCATCTTTGTGTACACGGATGGCTCGGGTGTGAATCGGATGTGAAACCGTCATCGCGGGGTCGAAAGGCGCGGTCCTGGTTGGACCATTGCGGGACGACGCGAGGGGCTGTCGTGGCTCGAGCTAGTACCTGATGCCCGAAGTCCGATCCGGGTTTCGGTTAAGACCCATCGGGCCGCCCGTGCGTCTCATGCTTGATGGTACGTGGCCCTGCTCCTCGCCCGCTGTCGGCCCCCCGGAGTGTCCGCCGAGAGCTCAAGTTCATCGTGCGACAGCAGCGGGCGCCACATGTGCTCGTCATGCGAGCACGACTCATCCTCAAGGCTCTGCGCGGTCTGGGCACGACCGAGATCGCTCGTCAGCTCGGGATCGACCCGAGAACCGTTCGTAAGTGGAAGGCCCGTTTCGCCGAGGACCGTCACGTCCACGCGCTCGACGATCGGCAGCGCTCGGGTCGGCCGAATTCGATCAGCATCGCGCTGCGTTGTCGGCTGGTGCAGCTGGCGTGTGATCGACCCGAAAACGAGGAGCGGCCAGCAGCCTTTCGAGATGTCTGGACTTACGCTTCGTTGGCCGATGCCCTGGAGCACGAGACCGGACGTCGTATCAGCACGAGTGAGGTCGGCCGGATCCTCCGATTCGAGGGCCTGAGACCCCACCGGGTCCGACAATGGCTCAAATCGACCGACCCCGAGTTCGACGCGAAGGCCAAGCGCGTCTGCAAACTGTATCTGCGGCCTCCGAAGGGAGCGGTCGTGGTGTGCGTCGATGAGAAGCCGTTGCAGGTGCTGGAGCGCAAGCATCCGACTCATGTCGACCCACGAGATGGCTCGGTTCGCTACGAGTACGAGTACAAACGACACGGGATCCAGGCGCTGCTGGCGGCCTTCGACATCCAGACGGGTCACGTCTTCGGCCGCGTCGTCCCGAGCCGCAACGCCCAGGCGCTCGTCTCCTTCATGAATGCGCTTGCCCGCAAGTACCCGGGCAAGCAGGTCTACGTCGTCTGGGACAACCTCAACATCCACTACGACGGGAAGGACGACCGCTGGACGAGTTTCAACGCCCGCCACGACGGTCGCTTCCACTTCGTGTACACACCCAAACACGCCTCGTGGATGAACCAGGTCGAGATCTGGTTTTCGATCCTCCAGCGTCGAGTGATCCGGCATGGGGACTTCGTCAGCCCCGAAGCTCAACGCCGACGCATCCTCGGCTTCATTTGGTGCTGGAACCGCCGCGAGAAGCACCCGTTTCGCTGGACTTGGCGAGCGAACAAGGCCCAGAATCGTCGGCTCCAGGCCGCTTGAGCGGCCTCGCCGACCATGGCCACCACGCCCAAAGCCGAACCCCACCACGCGTCTCGAGTCGAGAGTTTGCTGCACGACCACGGCGCCAAGCACCTGTGGGCTCGGCGTCGCGGCACCGCCGTCCTCGTGCAGTCCGGGCCGGAGAATGATCCCGTCAAGCACTTCCGGCTGCATCGAGACACGGTGCATCTGTGGCGCCTCGATATGGCCGGTCGTGGAGGCCGCTGGGAGAAAACTCCCTTCCGGGACAACCTCGACACGCTCGTATCACTCGTCGTCGAGAACTTCCCTTGGACGCTCACGGAGATCGCCTGAAACTCGGAACGGACTTCAGATCTGATGTACTAG
>JAHZJA010000399.1 GCA_022601155.1 Deltaproteobacteria bacterium
AGTCGGCGCAGAGCGTCGTACGTCCGCGCCGGATCCAAGCCGCACACCTGGAACACGAACGGCGCGCGCTGATGAATGGGCCCCGCTCGCTGCAAGAGATCCAGCCGTCGCTCGGGACGGGGAAGCATACCGATTGCCCGATGCATCGCAGGCAGGTTGGGCATCCGCCGCATCACCGCCACGCACGGACGCTGCACCGCCTCGGCGAGCGCAGGCAGATCCACCACGTTGAGCCCGCCGAACGCGATGCCGTCGAGCAGCACCAGATGCACCTGGGGCAGGTACTTGCTGCCGCGTAACATCGAGATCAGGGTCGCGGTCGCCCCCCAGCCGTCCTTGCGCGTGTGCCCCCACAGCATCCCCTCGAACCGAGTGCCCCGACACACCACGCCGGCCAGATCGACCCGCGCGCCGCGGCGACGGGCGAACGGCGCGTCGTCGAACCCGATCGCCCGCAACGCAGCCGGCGCTGATGGAAGCCGCACGCTCAGGCCTTCCGTCGGCGCCGCCGCGCGACCAGCAGCAAGGGGATCCATGCCCATGGTGTGCCCCGCGAGCCACCGCGGCACGTGCAGCCGCCGTCGTCGTCCAGCCCGGGAAAGTCCGGGGACCCGCTGCTGCCCGAGCCCGACCCTTCGCTCGATCCGGCCGCGCCCGTCGAGCCGGAGAGGCTGGTCGTGGTGTCATCGGGAGGCCCTCCACTGCTGCTGGCCGGATCCACACCGGTCGAGTCGGCCCCGGTCGAGTCGGCCCCGTCACTCGAGCTGCCCGAGTCGCTGCCGGACACGGGGCCCCGCAGACACTCCGACGTGCAGCCGTCATCGTCGACCGTGTTGCCGTCGTCACACTCCTCACGGCCTTCCCACAGCAGGCCGTCGCCGCACGTCGCCGATTGGCACGTCCCCGGGCACGCGTCCGAGTCGTCGTCATTGCCATCGTCGCACTCCTCCATGCCGGTCCACAGCACGCCGTCCCCACACGTCGCCGCGATGCAGCCAGCGAGGCAAGCATCTTCGTCGTCATCGTTGCCGTCGTCGCACTCCTCTTGCCCGGCCCACACGAACCCATCGCCACACTCGGCCACCATGCACTGGCTGGGGCAGTCGTCGGTGTCGTCGCCGTTGCCGTCGTCGCACTCCTCCACGCCGGCCCACAGCACTCCATCCCCGCAGGTCGCGGCCACGCAGTTGTTCAGGCAGCCGTCGGTGGGCGCCGCGTTGCCGTCGTCGCACTCCTCCATCCCCGCCCACACGAATCCATCGCCACAGGTGGCGGGGAAGCAGTTGCTGGGACAGTCGTCGGTGTCGTCGCCGTTGCCGTCGTCGCACTGCTCGTCGAAATCGACGACCTGGTTGCCGCAGCAGCTCACCGGAATCCGGACGATCGCCTCCACCGGTCCGGTGCCGTCGTCCACGTCGACCTCGAGGTAGAGCACGCCGTCATCCGACAGAGGATTGGACGCTGCCGTCGTGTTGGCCTCGAGGTCGGTGACGACCGCATCCCCCACCCCATCGCCATCGAAGTCCAACGAGTCGACCCCCGTGGTGAGCACTGCGATCGAGCTTCCTGCGACGTCGCCTGCATCACAGGCGAAGAAGGCGGTCTCGGTGGTCAAGCCCCCGTACGCCCACCCGTAGGCCACCCGCCCCACGTTGTTCACCCCGATGAACCGCACGCCGGCCGCCGTCGTCAGCGAGACGCCGTCGACCACGTCCCCCTCGCGAACCGCGATCACACCGTTGACGGCGACGAACTCGTCGCTGCCCGTCGCTCCGTTGGTATCGCCCGAGAACACGTACTGCCCGGCGTTGTTGATCGCGACCAGGTCGAAGTTGTCCCAGTCGTCTCCGGTTCCGTTGGGCGTGTCTTCTTGGTGCAGCAACGCCCCATCGACCTGCAGGTGACCGTCGTTGTTGGCACTGCCCGTCTCCAAGAACACCACGCCGATGATGTGGGCGTCGTCGTCGGAGACCTGATAGTCGAAGTCGAGCCCGCCCGGCGAAGAGACCGTCAGGCCACCCAGCAGCTGCCCCGTGGAGAACACGACCTCGATGTTGGCGGCCAATCCGGTCGGACTGCGGTACAGCACGCGATCTTCGGTCGCGGTGCCGCCCGTGGCATTGACCCCGGCCAGCCAGTACGCCGCTCCGTTGCCGGCCATCGTCGGGCGGCTGTGGAACGTGGACACCACCCCCGCAGGGAATACCGGCGCCGCCTGACCTTCCTCCGCCAGCAGCCCGCCCTGGGTCCAGACCGCGTCCATTCCCCCGACCTGCGGGCCATAGATGAACGCACCGCCCACCGCTGCGCCCATCGAGGCCTCGGCCGCCGTCACCACCAAGACCGGCTCGTCGCTCCCCAGCCAGACTACCTGGTTGCCCACGAACACGAAGCCATCACCGTCTTCGAGCTGGCCTGCGAACGCGACCGAACCGTCGGCGAGCACATGGGGCGGTCGCGTGGAGCCGACCGGCAGCCCAGCGCCCAACGGCTGATCCCCCACCCGAGCCACCAGCTCGGCGGGCACCACCGCGGCGGCGGCCGTCGTCGCCATCAGCAGCACCCCCACCCCACCGACGAACCCCGCCGCCGCGATCCCGAGCGACGGTCGAGCAACACGTTGACCTACGCGGGGATCGATGGGAGCTACCATGGTCGAGCCAGGATACTCGTCCCGCCCCGCGCAGTGCGTGCGATCGTGACCGCTACCGCCACTCCCGGTCAGGAGGGTTCGGCGAACGTGACCACCAGCTGCGCGATCTTGCCGTCGCGGATCACGTAGGCATCGCGCCCGCTGACCGGGCCCGGAAACGACGGGCTGTGGCACGTCCATCGTGCCTGCACCCGGTCACCGTCCACATCGACCCGGTCGACCACCAACTCCAGGTCGACCGGCGGATTGCGCCAGGCATCCACGAAGCAGCGCCGGATCGCAGCCTGCCCCTCATGGGTGCGCGCCTGCCCCGTAAACGGCTCCGTGTAGCGAGCATCCTCGGCAAACAGGGCCATCAGCTCATGCTCGGCCGCCGACCCGGCTCGCATGGCCTGGAAGTAGCGATCGACCACCTGGTGGGGAGAGGGAACATCGGGCATCGGCGCGGATGATCCTACAATGTCGCGCGTGGACGAGCCCGGCCCCACCCACGAGCAGCTGCTGCGGCTCCGCGAGTTCGTGGCCAGGGCTCGACAGCAGCGCTCGGCGCTTCCCCTACCCGAGCTGGTCACCCTGGCCCAGGAGCTCGAGATCGCCAGCGGGGTAACGATCGACTTCTCCGCCAGCGAGACTCTGGGAGCGCCGATGGTCGTGCTGCGACCGACCGACTCCCCGCGCACCACGACCGTCGATCCCCTCGCTGCGCTCTCGCCCCGCGAGCTCGAGGTCGCCGAGCAGCTGTCGCTGGGTCTGCGCAACCGAGAGATCGCCAGCCGACTCGGCATCTCGATCGCCACGGTCAAGGATCACGTGCATCACATCCTGGACAAGACCGGATTGCCAGGACGAGCGGCCGTCGCCATCGCCTACATCACTCGCCCCGAGGCCTGAACCCATCCATCGATGGATTGTGGCGGCGCGGCTCCGCACCTAGCGTCGCTGGCCATGAAGGCCCTCGTCTGGATCAACTTCGCGCTGCTCGTCGTCCTGTCCGTCTCGACCGGGATCGTCAAAATCGCCGGCCTGGAGGCCGATATCGAAATCTTCGCGCGTCTCGGTTTTTCGCCAGCCATGACCGTGGCCTTCGGCGTGGTTCAAGCCCTCGCCGGCCTCGCCCTCCTGCCCGGTCGTACACGTCGGACAGCCGCGCTCGTCTTGGCCGCGAGCTTCGTCATTGCAACGGTTGGCCTGTTCGTCAGCGGCATCCATCCGTTCGCATCGATCTCCGTGGTCTTCATCGTCATGGCGGGCGTCGTTGCCACTGGGCATCCCAAAACTGGCAACCGCGGCTGACGTCGACGGTGGTGAAGGGAACCCGAGAACGACGCCATGCACATCATGCAGCGGTGGCACGAACCCTTCGATCGTGCAGCAAAAATTGATGGTACTCACTTATAGTTTTGTTAGTCTTTAAGTGCCGCCACGGCTGTCGTTTTCCCCACAAACGCGGTCAAACCCTGCTTCTCTCCCAGTTTTGGGGGTTCGAGCGGGGTGAGGCTCCGTAAGGAGGTCGTGCGCAATGCTCCCTACACTACAATCACGATGTCGCGGATTTACCGCGCTTCCACTTTTCGCCTGGATACTCAGCGGCTGCGGCCTCGGGGCCGGTGAGGCCCAGGAGTTCCGGGGAGGGTTTGGCACCACCACGACCGGTGTCTTTACGTCCGATGCTGGCGATGAAGACGTCAGCGACGAGGTCGGTGGCTTCATCTTCCCCGAGGATTTCGGAGGCAGTGGTGGTGGTGGTGGACCGGGGCCCGGCCCCACGGTCGAAATCCCCCCCAACGCGTGCGTTCCGTTGTCCTTGCTCGATGAACGCCGCTCGCTCATCGAGACCAACAGCGCTCTGCTCGCGCCGTTCTCGTTGCGCCGGGCGTTCGAGCGCGTGGCGATCAACGGCGGGCTCACGCCCGGGGCCGACACCACCCACGATCTGCTCATCGACCACTCCAACGACGCGGCCTCGGCCTTCGTGGACGCGGCCGGGCATTGCGACGACGAGCTGACCGACGGCAGCCCCTCCCTCAACGGCTTCCCGCTCACCTGTCCCCGCATCGAGGGCCAACAGATCGGCAACCTCGACAATTGGTTCCCCATCGCCATGGTCAACCGCCTCGACCTGGCCCCGGCCGATGGTGCGCACTGCGGCGAGCAGCGCATGATCTACGCCAACAACTCCCAGGGGCGGATGTTCATCATCCTCGAGGCGCAGATTCCCAACCCCAACCCCGGCTGTGGTGTGGCTGCCTGTCGCCCAATCGCGGAGATGTGGGCCGGCCTCAGCGACATCGACGACGTCGCGCAGCGCCGCCAGATCCTCGGGAGCGCGTTCTTTGGCACGCACCCGGCCCTCAGCGCGGCCGGGTTCCCGCCGTTCATGCGGGCGCAGCACATGAGCTTCGGCACCGGGCAGTTGCGCACCAACAATTTCGACCAGTTCCCGTGGGACCTCAAGGAGTTCAAGCTGGTCGCAGGCCCCGGCGGGCGCGTCGTTCCCGAGCAGGTTGCCGTGGCCGCCAATCCGTTCGGTCCGCTGCTCAACGACGCGTTTGCGCATCCGCTGGGCCCCGCCTGCCGGACCGCGTTCATCGACGCTATCGAAGGCCTCGTCACCGATGATGTCAGCTTGATGGCCCTCGACATGCCAGCGCAGTGCCTCGCGGCCGAGAGCCTCGACGAGTTCGACAACCTCTACGACTTCCAGATCTCGCTCGGGAGCCAGACCTTCCGCGACGAGATCGAGGCGCGCGCCGCCTTGCTCGGCAACCCTCTGACCGCGGAGCAGGTCGGAGCCCGGGCGGCGTTTGCCGGCTCGTGCATCGGCTGTCACCAGCAGCAGGTGGGGGCAGACCTCGGCAACGGAATCGTCGGACCATTCTCCCAGGGTTTCGTGCACGTGGACGAGTTGTTCACCCAGTCGTGTGGGGCCTCGGGGGGTCAGTGCTTCGCGATCTCCGGTGCCCTCGATGACCACTTCTTGCCCACCCGGCATCAGGCCGTGCTCGACGTCCTCGCCGGATGTCCCGACGCGTGTGGAGCGGCCGCACCGGCCCCGTTCGCGGGTGCGCTCACCATGCCGTCCACCTCGCAATCGCTCGCAGAGCGTCGTGCGCTGGACATCCAGGCCCGGGCTTCACACAGCAAGTTCACCATCACCGGTCGTCCCACCGCGGCGGTGCACTAAAGACGCAGCCCGGCGCGGTGGTTCGAGACGCTCTCTGGCTCCTGGGTAGGGAGCCGAGACGTCGCCGTACCGGGGTGCTGCAAGTCGTCGGCCAGATGGTGGAGCGGTCGACGTTGCACCGGGCGTACAACGGGCGCCAAACGAAGCACGCCCGGCACGCACCGGTGGTGGAAGGTCAACCCCTCGGAGGCACTACGGGCAGGCGGTGGGAAAGTTGACCGGGAGGCCCGCGGGGGTGGTGTCGGCGACCCGCACCGCTCCCACGGTCGAACCGGTCAGCTGGAGCATGATCGGCTGGACGATGGCACCGTCGAACGTGCCGCAGACGTTGTCCATGTCGAGCACCTGCAGCTCCATGGAGATCATGTCGGCGACCACGTCGGCCGCGGTGATCGGGTTGGTGGGGCCTGCGATGAACAACGGCCCCACATCGACGGTGAAGCTGCCGTCTGCCGCCACGGGCAGGCCGAGGAACGTCAGCGGCGGAGGGAACGGCAGGCGCGGCATCGTGGTGCTAGCCACGTCGAGCGTCAGCGGAAGCAGCTCCACATCGACCGAGCCCGCCATCCCGGCCGGGGTGAAGTCGAACGTAGCGATGTACTGAAAGGGATGCCCGGGATCGACGATGGTCTCCACCGCCAACAAATACTCGCCCGAGAAATCTGGGAGCCCCATGACTCCCGACTCGGAGCCGCCCGAGGAGCCCTCGCTCGTCCCCGAGTCTTCGGTGGTGGCCATGCCCTCGGTGGTTCCCGAGTCTTCGGTGGTCCCCGTGGTTGGCAAGGGGGGTCCCGGCGAGGTGGTACCCCCCAACGTGTCGGTGTCGACCGACGGCGGGCCGATCGTCGTGTCGGCGGTCATCGATGGTGGCGTGGTCATGCCGGCCCCCGTCGACGAGCCGCTGGCCGCGCCGCTGCTGCTGTCATTGCCACCCGACTCGGTGGGGCTGGTGGGGCCACACGCGACGACGACCGGGAGTATGAACGACGCCAACCGCGATGTACGAGCAAAGGAAACGTCAGTGCAATAATCCATGGTTGTGCAGCATAGCAACCCCGTTGCCGATCACCACGACATGCGTGGTAGTTGCTCGGTCGCCATGCTCCGAGTGCGTTCGCCCGCCCGCTGGTCATCGTGGCTCGTAGCGCTGTGCGCCGCCACCCGAACGCAGCAGCGGTGGAGTCACCGCCGCCGATCGTCGCGGCGAGTCCGACGGCATCACCCATGGCGTTGTGGGACCAGCCACGCCGGGGCACCAACTACTTCGCCGCCCCCATGACCCCCGCGTGGATCCGCGCCGCCAGGGCAACCGGTGTCGGGTGGGTCCGGCTCTCGTCTGCAGCCTGGCCCCGCGAGGACGGCGACGATCATCTGCTCGGCTCGGCCGACGACTACACGACGCTGGTCGCCGACCACCTCGACCTGCTCCGCGACCAGCTCGATTTGGCCCACGCCGAGGGCATGCCCGTCGTGTTCACCATGCTCTCGCTCCCCGGAGCGCGCTGGCGCCAGCACAACGACGACACCAATGACCTGCGGCTATGGACCCTGCCCGAGCGGTTCCAACCCCAGGCCACCCGGTTTTGGGCCGATCTGGTCGAGCAGTTGGGTGACCACCCCGCCCTGGTCGCGGTCAACATCCTCAACGAGCCGCGGCCACCCGATCCCGAAGCGCTCGGCCCCTTCTACGCCCGCACCATCGAGGCGATCCGTGCGGTCCATCCCACGCTCCCCATCATGGTGGACGTGGGGGTCGATGCGGCCCCCAGCACCATCGAGGACCTCGCTCCGCTCGCCGATCCCCACGTGCTGTACGCGGTGCACGTGTACGAGCCGTGGGACCTGGTGACCTGGCGGGTGCATCGCGGGGCCCGGCGCTACCCGGGGGCCGACGGCGCGGGGCGGCCCATCGACGCCGCGTTCCTGCAGCGCACGCTCGCACCCGTCGGCGCCTGGCAGCGGCGCCACCAGATTCCCTCCCGTCGGATCGTGATGGCCGAGTTCGGGATCGACCGCCGCATCGAGGGCGCCGCCACCTACCTCCACGATGTCCTGTGCATCGCCGAGACCCAGGGCTGGCACTGGGGGTTCTACGCATTCCGCGACTGGCAGGCGATGGACTACGAGGTCGGACCCCGGCCGCTACCACCCGGGTATTGGGCGGCCCAGGAGCGCGGCGAGCCGATCGCCCTGACGCGCGGCCCCAATCCGCAGCTGGAGGTCCTCCGCCAGGCGCTGGCCGGAGACCTTCTCGGGTGCCCACCCGTGGCATCGGACCCGTAGCCCTCGCAGCCGGCTCCCCGACGCGCGCGGGCTCCCACGCGCCACGGGGTCGAGGGCATGGCCGACTGGGCCAAGGACCTACGCGGGACGATGCGCGCTCACGACGACTGCGCTCGGTCGCGCCGACGAGCGACGAGGGTGACGATCCCTCCCACCACCAAGCCCCACGCCAGACCCATCGTCAACGCGAAGCCGATCACCGCCGCAGCCGTCATCCCCCCCGCCTGGACGATGTCCTCGGCGTACCAAGGGTTGTTGGCGATGTACTGCTCCGCGAGCACGACCTGCAGGGTGCCGGTCCACACTCCGCTGAGCAGACTGGCGAGCAACGTCGTGAGGAACGGGCGCTGCCGGGTCCGCACCACCACGACGCCCCACACGACGTAGGCCGCGATCCAGACGCTGACCTCGACGGCTTGGGGCAGGCCGACCAAGGAGGTCAGCAAACCCATTACGACGCCGGTCAGACTCAAGGCGAAGATGAAGCCTCCGCGCACGGGACGGGGTTGGGTGGACTCGCTCAACTGCATCCCTCCATCGCTCCCACGCATCATTGCCGCGATCTGCGGGCTGGTATTGGACGGATTTCACCTCCGGGGCGGTCGGGCTCAGACGTCGGGAACGAAGCCCGCGCCTTCGCCCGGTGACTCGGGCGCGTAGGCGGCTCGCTGAGCCGCGACGTACTCGGAGGGCGTCACGCCAGTGTGGCGCCGAAAGTCGCGGATGAAGTGCGCCTGGTCGTACCAGCCGTACTCGCTGGCCAGCGCCGCCCAGTCGGGGGGCGCCTGCACGTCGAAGCGCTCCAGCATGCGCCGCAGACGAAGCAGTCGTGCGAGCACACGCGGCCCGAGCCCGACCCATGCCGTGAACTGACGGTCGAGGTGGGCGTGCGAGATCTGGAGCTCGTCGGCAATCTCGGCGATCGGTCGCTTGGGATCGGCCCCGAGCAGAGCCACCGCCTGCTCGCAGCGAGCAAAACCCGTCGAGTTCGGCACGACGATGGCCTCCAAGTGCGCGACGAGTCGGCCGAGCTTGTCCTCGGAGTCGGCCGCGGCCAGCAGCTCGCGCCGGATCTCGGCCGAGGCAGGCCACGCATCCGCGAGCGGGACCACCTTCCCGCGCAGCGACGACGGCAGCCGGCCGAATACCGCCTCGCACCCGACCGGGGTGGTGACGATGCCCATCGCGTAGGTCTCGCCCGTGGGCGCGTTCCACACGGGGCGGTCGTGGGGCCCCACGAGGAAGCCGAAGTCGGTGCGCAGCGGCTGGCCTTCAGCCGGCGTCTCGACGATGGGATCGCCCAGCACGAACACGGCCACCGTCGATCCGGTCGGGGCGATTCGCTCGCGCGCGTAGGGGACCGTCCCGCGCGCGTACCAGACCGACTCGACCAGCCGACCCAGCGGTGCCTTGGGCTCGTGCATGCGGTAGTCGAACTCGAACTTGGTCACGCCCACAGTCGCCTCGTCTCGTGGGCGCTCGATCTCCGGTCGCCACGCCCGTGGTCGCAAGAAGACCGCCGCACGGTCCAGTGGCCACCCGCTCGGTGCAGGGTGAACTCCATCGTCCCTACGGGAGCACGACCGGCGCCCCGGACTGGGGGCCGAGCCAGCATCAACGTCGTCAAGATTCCGTCCAGCGCGTCATTCGATCGAGCGCGTCCAGGACCAACTCCTTGAGATCGCCGCGATTGGGCAGCACGGCCATCATCCCGTACATCGGGGCGGCACGGTCCGGGAGCCCACCGTCACCCCGACCCAACCGCGCCGCGGCGCCGAGGGTCAGGTCGCGCGCGACCCGAGCCGGCAGCACTCGCAACGCCGCGCGCGTCACCGCCAGTGCATGCCGCTGGGCCCACTGGCGTCCCCGCATGCGCGACGCCTTGGCGACCGCCGCCCGCAGGTCATCGAGGAATCCTTGCGTGCGACGGAAGTGGCCATGCTGGACCGTGAGGTGCAGGCTGGCGGGATGCTGCTGCCGGTCGATGTGCCAGCCACGGGCGCTCAGCTCGTCGCCCACTACGTACACGTCGAGGGTCTGGGAGCCGAGCGCCAGCACGCTCATGTGCGGCGAGCCCAACACGTCGATCCCATCGATCGCCTCCACGCCTCGGCAGATCTCCTCGGTCGCGCTCATCACGTCGGCGGCGAGCCGACGGTACCCCTCGCGGCCCAGGTGTTGCATCACGGCCCACGCCGCTGCGATTGCGCCACCAGGTCGGGTCCCGGTCATCGTGGGTGAGGCGTAGATGCCCCCCGGCCAATCGGTGAACGCAAAGTACTGATAGCGACGGTGCCGCGGCGTTCGATAGAGCACCACAGAGGCGCCCTTGGCCGCGTAGCCGTACTTGTGGAGATCGGCCGAGATCGAGATCACTCCCGGGACCTCGAAATCGAACGGCGGCACCGGGTAGCCCAGCTCACGCACGAACGGCAGCATGAACCCACCCACACAGGCGTCCACGTGACACCACAGCTCGTGTTCGACGGCCAGCTGCGCGACCTCTTCGATCGGGTCGACGACCCCTTGCGGGTAGGCCGGGGCCGAGCCCACGATCATGATCGTCCGCGAGGAGATCGCCTTGCCCATCGCGACCGGATCGGCGCGATAGTCGTCACCCACGGGCACGAAGACCGGCTCGAGGCCGAAATAGGCGCAGGCCTTGGGAAAGGCCGGGTGCGCGCTCACGGGCAGGACCACCTGCGGCGTCCCCCGAACGGGGTGCTCGGCCGCCGCCCAGTCACGGGCCGCCTTCACCGCCATCAGGATGCTCTCCGAGCCCCCGGACGTCATGTTGCCCGCCACCTCGCCATCACCACCCAGCAGCTGAGCGCTCATCGCCACGACCTCGTTCTCGAACCGTCGTAGGCTGGGAAATGCGCTGGGATTGAGGGCGTTCTCCGAGAAGAAGCGGCCGTACGCCTTCTTGACGAACTCGCGGATCTCGTCGCCCGGGTCGAACACCAGGCTCATGGTCTTGCCGTCGTGCCACCGGGCATCATCGGCGGCGGCGGCATCCATGGCCTCCAGCACCGCCGCGGCGGAACGGCCTTGGGAGGGAAGCACGGGCATGGGTCCTGACATCGCGGTGGAACCGTCGTTACCAGGCGTGGCCCCCGGCGTCCAGCATGCGGACACCGGTGTGTCAGGAGGGCGTCGATCCTCGGCCGTCAATCCATTGAGAACGGCCCCCCCGGTGTGTAACGCTGGCGCCGAGCGGATCTCCATGGCGAACAAGAAGACGGTGGCGAACAAGAAGTCGGTGGCGAACAAGAAGGTCGCTCCCAAGAAGAAGACCGCTTCCAAGAA
>JAHZJA010000400.1 GCA_022601155.1 Deltaproteobacteria bacterium
GATGCCCTGCTCCGCGCGTGCTTCGATCCTCTATATCGGTTCTTCCGTACCAAGGTCTCGGGCGAGGTCGAGGACATGATTCAAAGGACGTTGCTCGACTGCGTGGAGAGCAAGGAGCGTGTCCGAGACCCGGAGCACTTCCGAACGTTCCTGTTCCGGGTGGCCCGCAACCGCCTGCACGATCGATTGCGCCGCGAGCTTCGGCTGGGACCCCAAGTCAACCTCAGCGACGCCTCGCTGCATGAGCTGGGCACCTCACCGAGCTCGATCGTCGCCCGCGACCAACGGCAGCAGCTGGTCGCCGAGGCCCTGCGCCGGATCCCGCTCGACTATCAGATCGCGCTCGAGCTGTCGTACTGGGAGGGCATGAAGGCCCCGCAGATCGCTGCGGTCCTCGAGCTCAACCCCAACACCGTCCGCACCCGCATCACCCGGGCACGCGCCGCGCTCAAGCAGCAGCTGGCCCAGCTGGGGATCGCCCCTGGCCCGGACGAGGAGCCCCGGCTGGAATGAGCGAAGGCGACTCGCTCGCGGGCCTGATGGGCACGGGGCAGGACGCGGGCGGCGTGGAAGCCGAGGCCGCGCTCGCGCGACTCCGCCGGACCATGTTCAAGGCCGCCCCAGCCACGGTACGGCTGGGCAAGTACGAAGGGCTCGAGGAGATTGGCCGCGGGGGGATGAGCGTGGTCTACCGCGCCCACGACCAAGAACTCGGCCGGGATGTCGCCCTCAAGCTGCTGCGCGCCGACACGCCCGGCGATACCGCCCGGCTGCGACGCGAGGCCCAAGCGATGGCGCGGCTGTCCCATCCCCACGTGGTCCAGGTGCTCGAGGTGGGGCAAGAGCGCGGCGAGACCTTCGTGGTGATGGAGCTGGTCGAAGGCCGCGATGCCGCACGCTGGCTGGAGCAGCAGCAGCCCGCCTGGCCCGCCATCGTCCAAGCATTCATCGCTGCCGGCCGGGGCTTGGCCGCCGCCCACGACCAGGGGCTCGTCCACCGCGACTTCAAGCCGAGCAACGTGATGGTCGGCGACGACGGACGGGTGCGGGTGACCGACTTCGGGCTCGCCGCCACCGATCGCAGCGCCACCACCATCCCCACCGTCGCTCGCGAGCATACCGATGACGACGCCGATCCCACCACCGCGGCCGGGTCACGGGTGGGCCCGCCTCGGTACATGGCGCCCGAGCAGCGACACGGCCAGCCCATCGACCATCGCGCCGACCAGTGGTCGTTCGCGGTCTCGCTGTGGGAAGCGGTCCATGGCCGCCACCCCTTCGCGGACGCCCAGGGGATCATCGATCCTGCGCGCCCGGCTCCGACGACGCCTCCATCGTCAGCCGTACCCGGCTCGCTTCGCCGCGTGCTGACCCGCGCCCTTCGCCACCAACCCACGCAGCGCTACCCCTCGATGGAGGCGCTGCTCGAGCGGCTGTCATCCCTGGGCGGCCGACGGCGGCGCCGCATCGCGGTGGGACTGGTGGCCATGGGCGCCGTGGGTCTGGTCGCGGCGGCACTGCCCGGCACCACCTCGGCCCCTCCCCTGTGCGATCCGTCGGAGCACATCGCCAAGACCTGGGGGGCCCAACGCCAAGCCACGCTGACGACCACCTTCGACGGTCTGGGGCTCCCGTACGCGACGCGAGCGTGGTCCGATGCCCGCGCGCGACTCGATGCATGGATGGACGGCTGGCAAGCTCGGTACCGCGACACCTGTGCGGCACCGACCGCCGTCGACCACGACCTCCAGCTGGCCTGCCTGCGCGGTGATCTGGTGGAAGTCGACGCGTTGCTCGACGTGTTCGAGGCCGCCGACCGAACGCTGGTGCCACGCATCGACCGTGCCGTTCGTGGTCTCCCGCGCCCCGAGCGTTGCGCCACGCCCAAGGCACGGTACGCCGGAATCGACCCCCAGGTGCTCAAGGCCCACGCCGGGCGCATGGGTCAGACCCGGGCCCAGCTTCGGGCTGGTCGCTACACACGCGCGGCCGAGCTGGCCGAGGTCGCTCGCGACGCGGTGACCGAGCATCCCGCCCTGCATCGTGAGGCGCGGATGGTCGTGGGCTCGAACCTTCGGCGAGCCGGTGGGATCGAGGCGGCCGACGAAGTCCTCCGCCCCGTGTTCTACGAGGCGGCTGCGGCCGAAGACGTGCAGCTGGCGGCGCAGGCAGCCCTCGGCCTGCTGGTGCTCGCGATCCGTCGCTCCGAGCACGAGGACGCCATCGGGTGGGAGCGCCACGCCGAGACCTGGTCCGAGCGCATCGAGGACCCCGACAAGCGCCGGGAGTTCACGCTCGACCGCATCAGCTCGGCCGCGGAGCGTCTGTCCGATCAAGGCCGCTACGACGAAGCCCTGGTGCAGCTGGAGCGAGCGTGGGCGCTGTGCGACCACGACGAAAACCACACCCAGGCGCCGCGGCTGTTCAACCAGATGGGGCTGGTCCAGATCGAGCTGTCCGCCTACGACGAGGCCGAGAAGATCCTGCTCCGTGCGATCGAGGTGGAGAGCCGCCACGCCGGTCGGGCACATCCGCAGGTTGCCAACAGCATCACCAACCTGGGCAACGTGTACTGGTTTCGGGCCCAGTACGACCAAGCGGAGAGCGCCTACCAGGAGGCCTACGACATTCGACGTGAGTGGCTGGGGCCGACCAATGCCAAGACCGCAATCACGGTGATGAACCTCGGTCTCATCGCGGACATCCGTGGCGACCTGCCCCGGGCCATCGAGCTGCTCGAAGAGGCGGTGGCATCGCTGACCGAGGCCCGAGGCCTCGAGCACCCCGAGACGGCGCAGGCCATCGGCAACCTCGCGTCCACCGTCTCGCGTACGGGTGACCACGAGCGCTCCAACCGCGAGCACAGCAAGGCGCTGGAGATCTACGAGAAGGTGCTCGGGCCCCACCACCCCAAGGTCGCCCACGAGCTGCAGAACCTCGCGGCCGGCTACTCGGAGGTCGGCCGCCTCGAGGACGCGCGCACGCTATACACGCGCGCCCTGGAGATCGTGGAGAAGGCACATGGGTCCGACCATGTGCTGTATGCCCACACCCAACACAACCTCGCGGTCACCCTGCGCCGCCTGGACGAGTACGCGGAGGCCGAGACTCGCGACCGTGCGGCGCTGGCCATCTACGAGAAGCGGATGGGCGTCGAGCATCCCAACGTGGCCCGGGTGTTGGTGGGCTTGGCTCAAAACGCCCTCGACGCCAAGCAGTTCGAACAGGCCGTCGCCCTCGCCGGACGAGCCCGGAGCATCGAGACCCACCAAGCCTGGGTGCGAGGCCTGGCCGCATTCTTCCTGGCCCAGGGCCGTGTCGGGGTCGAGCCGGGACGGGCGCGAGGCGAGCTGCTCGCCCTGCTGGACGAGGCCGATCGCGAGTTTCGGGCCGAGGGGAAAAACGGGGCCGACAACCTCGAAGACCTGCTGCGCTGGCGCAAACGCAACGGGTACTGAGACGCTGAACGCGGCCTGTGTACCCCGTCAGCGACCGTCTACCGCCGCCGCTGGCCCTCGGTGAGATGCCCCACGAGTTGGAGGTGAGTCAGTTTGCGTGGCGCATCGCCTCCCTCCTCGTGGCCGCAACGACGCGGCCCGGGGAAAACGATGATGAAGACCACCACCACTGTTTGTGTCGCCGTGGCCCTCGCCGGCCTTGCCTCCGCTTCGGGTTGCAGCATGCTCGTCCGCGCCGCCAAGGGCGAGCTGACGCCCGTGGGCGTGACCCAGGCCAGCGGCTCCGAGATCGGTTCGCTCAGCCGCACCATCTCCAGCGAGGACGACCCGGCCCAGTTCACCAAGGCGTTCACCAACCTCAGCAGCATCTATCTGTACAAGTGCCTCGAGAACCCGACGATGGCGCCCAAGCAGGGGGACTCGAAGATCCGAGAGCGCGCTGGCGACAGCCTTCTGTCCGCCATGCACGAGCGCATTGCCGGCCACGACCTCCAGGGCGATCCGGTCCTTCAGGCCGCCTCGGGCGACGTGGCGGCGCTGCAAAAGCAGATCGAGACCAAGTGCCCGGGGGACAAGCTCAACAAGCTCGACCCCACGGGGAATTTCGCCCAGGCGGCCGCGCTCGCGCAGCCCGCCGGCCGCGACGACTACGTCCAGAAGACCGCGACTTCGTTCGACGGCGAGCTCGAGCAAGCACTGGGTGGCGACGATGCCAATGCCGTCTACCAGTGGGCATCCCGCAGCTGCGCCGATCGCCTGCCCGTGTGGGACTACTGCGTGCCCCGGGCGATGGAGGCGCTGTACGCCAAGGAGCGCTGGGACTCCATGGTCACCGTGTTCCTGTCGCGAAGCGATGACCATGTCGCCCAGCTGCTGCCCGAGCTGGGCGCCAAGGTTGGCAAGGACCAGCTGGTCTCCGACGTCAAGGCGTACATGACCCGGGGCTCGGCTCCGGCCGCATCCCCGGCGGGCCTCGATCGCATGGTCACGTTCCTGCGGGACAACAACGCGTGGGGCTCGTGCGACGACCGCAAGGCCATGCTCCAGGCCTCGATCGCGGGGGACAGCTCGCAGGTCGCCCAGTGGGCCATCCGCCGTGTGGTGGAGGACAAGTGCACCAACATGGAAGGCGTGCTGATCAAGGCGCTCGGCAGCGACTCCCCGTGGACTCGCGAGCGTGCCGCGTGGGCCACCGGTGAGCTCGACATCAAGAAGGCCAAGCGGCACCTCGAGCGGCTGCGCTGGTCCGATCCCTATCTCGACGAGGGCTGCTGGTGTCACCCGGTGCGCGATGCCTCGTCCAACGCCTACAACAAGCTCGAGCTTGCAGAGTAGCGATCATCATCGGCCCCCCTCGCCTCGCGATTGTCGTGGGGTGGGGGGGGCTCCCTCTCGATGCGGGAGCCCGATCGAGCGCGCGGCTACGCCGAGTGGGCGCCGTGCAGCCGCTGCTGCTCCCGACGCGCCCACGCCCACAAGCACATCACCGCGGCGGGGGTGATACCGGGGATGCGCGACGCCTGTCCCGTGCTGGACGGACGCACCGCGGCCAGTCGCTGGGCGGCCTCGTTCGACAGCCCTGGCAGCGCCTCGTAGTCCATCGTGGCGGGCAAGGGCAAGTCGGCCCCCTCGCCGCGCAGCCGCGAAATCTCGGTCCGCATGCGCTCGACGTATCCGGCGTACAGGTGCTCGGAGCGGGCCCGTACCGCCAGCCACGGCGGGGCGTCCTCGACCGATCGCCGACGGGCCAGTTGCTGCACCAAGCCCCGCACGCGCTCCACCCGAGCCTGGGTGCGCTCGTGCTGGGCGTCGGAGCACAGCCCCGCCTCCCACGCCAGCTGGTGAAGCCGTGCGTCGGCATTGTCTTCCCGCAGCACGATCCGAAACTCGGCGCGCGAGGTGAACATGCGGTAAGGCTCGTCGCAGCCCTGGGTCACCAGGTCGTCCACCATCACCCCGGTGTAGCCCTGCTCGCGGCCCACCAGCAGCGGGGCGCGCCCGACGAGCTGGAGCGCCGCGTTGGCGCCTGCCACCAACCCCTGCGCCCCGGCCTCCTCGTAGCCCGAGGTGCCGTTGACCTGCCCGGCGAAGAACAGTCCCTCGATGTCCTTGGCGGCCAGGCGATGGTCCAGCGCACGGGCATCCACCGCGTCGTACTCCACCGCGTAGCCGGGCCGGAGCATGGTGGCGTGCTCCAGCCCCCGAATCGTCGCCACCATCTGCGCCTGAACGTCGGCGGGCAGGCTGGTCGAGATTCCGTTGGGGTACACGCTGTCGGTGTCGAGCCCCTCGGGCTCCAAGAACACCTGATGGCGCGACCTGTCGGCGAAGCGCACGATCTTGTCCTCCACCGATGGGCAGTAGCGCGGGCCTCGGCCTTCGATCTGCCCCGAGTACATCGGTGACTGGTGCAGATGCTCGCGGATCAACGCATGGGTCTGCTCGTTGGTCCACGTCAGGTGACACGGCACCAACGGAAGCCCCGGCGGCGGGGGCTCGACCTCGTCGGGCAGGCAAAACCGTGGCATCGGCTCCTCGGAGGGCTGCAGTTCCAGCTCACGGGTATCGATGGTGCGACCGTCGAGCCGTGGCGGGGTGCCCGTCTTGAGCCGCTGCAACCGGAACCCGAGGCTCGCCAGCTGGGACGACAGCCCTGTGGCGGGTGCCTCCCCGGCCCGGCCCCCCGGGGTCTTGGTGGTGCCCGTGTGGAGGATTCCGCCGAGGAAGGTCCCCGTGGTCACCACCACCGCGTCGGCTCGCATCTGCGAACCATCGTGGAGCTGCACGCCCACGACCCGGTCCGGGTCGCCCGGTTCGATGACCAGCCCGTCGACCAACGCTTCGTGGACCGAGACCCCGGGGTAGCGCAGCAGCGCGGCCCGTGCGTACTCGCCGTAGCGCGCCTTGTCGACCTGCACCCGGGTGGCCCGCACCGCCGGGCCCTTGCTGCGGTTGAGGACACGGCCGTGGATCGCCGTGGCGTCGGCAGCCCGTCCCATCATCCCGCCCATCGCGTGGATCTCTGCGACCAGGTGTCCCTTGGCCACCCCGCCCACCGAGGGGTTGCACGGCGTCTGCCCCACCGTATCCAGACGGCCGGTCACCACCAGCACCTGCGCGCCGACCCGCGCGGCGGCAAAAGCCGCTTCTAGACCGGCATGCCCGCCGCCCACCACGATCACGGTGCCCATGGCCGCGCTCTTGTACCATGGCGCCCATGGCGAACACGTGCGCGCCCGGCATGGTCTCCATCGTCGGCGCCGGGCCCTGGGATCCCGAGCTCGTCACCCTGGCTGGCAAGCGCCGCCTCGAACGCGCCGACGTGGTGATCGCGGACTACCTCGCCAATCCGGCGTTGTTGATGCATTGCCCCGACCACACCCGGGTGTATCAGCGGACGGCCGGGCCCCGCGGCTACCGGCCCGCGACCGAAGGCCCCCTGCCGCAGGCCGAGGTCAACCGCCTGATGATCGAGCATGCCCGCGCCGGGCAACGTGTCGTGCGGCTCAAGGGCGGCGACCCGTGCATGTTCGGTCGCGGCGGCGAAGAGGCCCAGGCGTTGCGCGAGGCGGGCGTTCCCTACGAGCTGCTGCCGGGCGTCAGCGCCCCCATCGCCGCCCCCGAGGCGGCCGGCATCCCCGTGACCCATCGCGGCTTCACCCCCGCGGTCACGTTCGTCTCCGGATGGGAGGCGTACGAGAAGGCCGGCCTCGAGGTGGCCTGGGAGCACCTGGCCAAGTCGGCAGGCACCATCGTCTTGATGATGTCGATCAAGAACGCCCGGACCAAC
>JAHZJA010000401.1 GCA_022601155.1 Deltaproteobacteria bacterium
CCGGGCACGCCCGTGGCCACGACCAGACTGGCCGACAGTCCCCCAAACTCGGCATCGCTGGGGTCGACGCAGCGCGCCGAGCTGGTTGGGCCACGCCGCAGCGCGCATGCGCCGACACCGAACGGATCGTCGGCCGATCGATCGTAGCGCACGGTGCAGGGCGGCAGCGCGATGCAGGCATCCATCACCATGCGGCTGCTGTTGAGGGGGATTTCGTTGCTGCTGGTGCTGATGTCCACGCCGTCCAGCTCGCAGGGTCCTTCTGGAGTCTGGCAGCGGTCACTGAGCTCGCGCCCCAACAGGCGACCCGGAAACTGCAGCGGCAAGAAAGCCCGCCCCTGGTCGGCGAGGTCGGCCTCCGTACCGGGGAACTCGCCGAACAGCGCGACGGTGGCTTCGTCCTGAAGGCTCGGGGCTGGCGTTCGAAGGGCGACCGCGAAGTTGCGCAGCAGGTTGCCGCCCAGTACCCCGCCGGGCTCGACCGGGGCCACGTTGGTTCCCGCTGTCCACGACCACGCGTCATCGCCCGACGCCCGCACCAGCGGAAGATTGTGAAACCGAAACCGGGCGACCGCCGCGTCCCGATCCTCGGGTTGCACCGGGTCGGCGGCCAGGCCCTGCGCGGGGCGAATCTCCATGCACTCGATCGACAGTCGCCCGTCGACCACCTGGACGTCGTTGATGCCGGTCAACGTCGCGAGCGAGTCGATGAGCAGCGTCCGGCAGGCACGGTCGCCGGAGGCCTCGCAGCCGCCTCCCGCCACACTGCCCGGACATCCTTCGTCGACGAAGGCCAGCCGTGGGAGCGCCGAGACATCGCCCGTGGCCAGTGTCAGAGGCCGTCCGAACTGTCCATCGACCTCGATCGGATCGGCACCGCATGCGGCGGTGGCCAGCACACCGAGGGCGAGCGACAGGACCGTGTTGCGCCGTGACGGTGGCCGCCGCTGCAACGCGGCAGGACCGGTATCAGGCCCGGTCCGAGGGCTGGTCGCTCGCACGGCGACGATGGTAGCAGCCTCGGACCGAGGCGAGGATGAGGGCCGAGCTACGGCGTCTCGGCGTCCAGCTCGTCGACCTTGGCCTGGAGGCTGGTGATCACCTTGTCCATGCCGCCGTCTTTGTAGAGCTTGTTGATCTCGTACTTGTAGTTCTTCGCGAGGCTGACGCCCTCGGTGATCATGTCGCGCACGTGCCACTGGCCGTCGACCTTGTGCATCACGTAGTCGATCTCGACGGTCTTGGTCTCGCCCGCCTTGTCGGTGAATGTGACCTTGGTGTCGACCTTGGTGGCCTTGGCCCGGACATGCTCCTTCAAGTACTCGACCGTGCCGCGGTTCTTGTCGTTGATCCGCTTGAGGTAATTCTTGCGAATGAGCTTGGTCAGCAGCCCCTTGAACTCATCGCAGCGCTCGGTGCATCGCTCGGCGAAACGCTTGGGACCCCCCAGCGCCGCGGTGGCGATCCAGTCGTAGTCGAGCAGCGTGTCGACCTTGGCCTGCAGCTCCTTGGCGTCGGCCTTGGCGTCGACGAGCGAGGTGACCTCGGTCTGCGATTGTTTGAACGCGTCGATGGCTCCGGCTCCACCTTCGGCAAGGGCGGCGGAAGGAAGGAGCAGCGCACAGCTGAGCGACAGGGCGACGATGGACTTGCGCATGATGAGTTCTCGGGAGAATGGCGTTCTGGGGGTCGGAGGGGGGCTTACCGCGATTGAGACGGGTCCGCAGTGCGCAGTATTCACGCGGCGGGAGCATCCCCCAGTGGTGACGATCACGGGGCGGTAGACGGTGCTTTGGAGGGCGGTGGGGTGCCTTGCGCAATCAGCGGAGTCCCGGTGGCGCGAGCGAGACGCGCCACCGCTTCGTTGTGCGCGTGGATCGCCTCGGCTTCCTCGAACCGCTTCTTGTACCAATCCTTGAGCTTGCGCAGCAGCTTGTCGGCGTTGCCGCCACCGACCGTGTCGCGCTGCTCGAGCGACACGACCAGCTGCCAGTTGAGCTCGGTCGCGCGCTTGGCCAGCGCGATGCGGTGCTCGGCCTCCACCACGTCTTGGTACGCGGTCGTGACGTCCTGCCCGAGATACAGCTCGGCCGCCTCGCGCTGATACTCCTGCGCCCGAAGCTGGGCGCGTGCGCGCTGAAGATCGAAGGCGGTGTTGTAGAAATCCCAGCGCCAGCGAATCGCCAGGGCGGCCGTGATCCGCGAGTAGTTGAAGCTGTCTCGGTAGTAGAGCTGGTTCATCTCGCGGTCGACGGCGTTGGACCGCGCGAACCCAGCCGAGACCGCCAGTCCCAGGTCGGGCAGGAACGCGGCGCGGGCCAGCTTCTCCTGGGCCTCACGGGCTTGGATCGCAGCGCGAGCCATGTGGGCCTCGGGTCGCTCGCGGATGGCGATTTCCTTGTAGTCGGCCAGTGAACGGCGGCCGCCTTCGATCACGTAGGGCTCGAGTCGGTCCTCGCGGACATCGAATCCCCGAGGTGCGGCGCTGCCGGCCAGGTCCCACAGTGCGGCGAGGGCCAGGGCCTCCACCCGCAAGGCCTCCCGCATGTTCTGCTCGACCTCGATCGAGGCCAGCTCCACTTCGATCGCATCGTTGGGATCGCGGTCGGGATTGCCGTCGCCCTCATCGTCCCAGTCGTCGCCACCCCCACCCAGATCGCCGCTCACCCGCCGCTGCGCCTTGTCGACCACATTCTTGGCATCGACCAAGATCGTCTGGCTCTCGCGCGCCAGCAGCAGCGTGGTGTGGGCCACCAACACCAGCTTCACGGTCTCTTGTTGGGCCTGCAGCTTCTCCAGCTTGGCGAGCGCAACCCCTGCCTTGGCCAGCCGCTTGGTGTGGCGAATCTTGCCGAACGTGAACAGCGGGAACACGGCGTTGGCGTCGAAGGCCACCCGCACACCCGCCCGCGCCAGCTGCTGGAAGTAGCCCTGGACGGTCTGGATGTCGAGGTCGGGGTCGCCACCGGGGCGGCACCACTGGAACTGGAAGTCGTTGGTGCGGCTGATGACGCCGTTGTCGTCGACCGGCTGGAGGCTCAGGTCGTCGCAGGTGATGTTGGCACCCGGGGTCAGCGTGGTGACCGTCTCGATCACGGGCAGCCACGCGAAGTTGGCCTTGCGCGCCTGGGCCTTCATCGCGTCGATCTTGGCGTCGGCCGACTTGATCAACGGATTGTGCAGCGCGTAGCGGATGACCTGCTCCCGAGACAGATGTGGGGCATCGTCTGCACGCGGGCCATAGGGGTCGGTGCGATCGGCCGGCGGGAGCGAGAACGCGGAGGCCCTCACCACGGGCTCGTCGTCAGCGTTCGTGGCGGGGGCGGTGCCCGGGGCCGGCTTCGGTCCCACGGCGGGAGCCGTCGTCCGATCCGGCGCGGCCGCGGCGGCACCTTGGGGCGCGGGTCCGGCCGACGCCTCGACCGTGGCGGGAGGTTGTGCCGTGGTCTCGGGCGCGGCCTGCACCGGGCCGGCCACCAGCGACAGAACCGTGACCGCGGCGGCGAGGCGGCCGAGGGCAGGGGCGGCGGCGGGACGCGGAGCGCTCACGATGACGTGCGTACCCCGTGCCACCACCGTGATCAAGCGACCCGGGTCTCATCGCTTGCGCGCCGAGATCGACGTTGCCATCGTATCGCCGTGACCCGACGCCACGCGCTGCTCGACGAGATCCCTGGCCAAGCTCGCGCCCGGCTGCGGCTGCGAGGGCCCGATACCCGCCGCTTCTTGCAGGGAACGCTCACCGCCGACCTCGAGTCGCTGACCTCGGGCACCGCCCTGGCGGCCGCGCTGTGTACCGTCAAGGGCAAGTTGGTCACCGAGCTGGTGCTGCTGCCCGGGGCCGATGCCGAGCACGTCGATGCACTCGTGCCGGCCGACGGGGCGGCTGCGCTCGCCGAGCATTTCGACCGCCACATCATCATGGACGACGTCGAGGTCGAGCTCGTGGGCCCGGTCGCCGTGGCCGTGATGTGGAGCACCGACGAGACCGCGGTGCCGCCCGTCTCGGTGCCCGGCGTCGAGGACTTCAGCACCCGGCATCCCGCGCCGGGCCGGCTGCTGGTGGGAGCCCCGTCGGCGCTGGCGACCGCCTTGGCCAAGTCCACGGCCGTCGATGCCAATGGCTGGGCCGCACACCGCATCGCCACGGCCTCTCCTGCATGGGGCCACGAGCTGCGCCCCGACTTCTTCCCGCCCGAGATTGGGTTCGTTCACGCGGTCAGCTACGACAAGGGCTGCTTCTTGGGGCAAGAGCCGCTGGCTCGGATCCACGCCCGCGGGCAGGTCAACCGGGTGATGGTGCGCGTGAAGGCCGACCGCGTTCCCGCCGAGGCCGTGTCGTTGTCGGGGCAGGGACGAGATGACGCCGGTCGGTGGTCGACCTGGGCGACCACCGACGACGGTGTGCGGGGGCTGGCCATCGTACGCAGGGCCGTCGCATCCAGCGGCACCGCACTGGAGACCACCGGTGACGGGTCCATCGCGGTCGAGGTCATCAGCGAGCCGCTGGGCGACGATCCGGGGCTGCCGGGTCGCAGCCGCGCGGCCACGGTCAAGCTCGGCGGCCGTCGCTGAACGGCCGTGGGGGGCTCGGGCCCGTGACGATGCGGCCTTCGGTGTCCGCACTTCGGCGCCTGCCGCGATGACCACTCGTTCGCGCGCAGACGAGCGCGCACGAAGGCTTGCGCCACCCGACACGACGACAAGACACCCGGCGTACGGTCGCTCGGGACGTGCCGCGATGACGGCCCGTTGACGCCCACACGGACGTGTTCCCATGACATCCGCCGCTCGACACGACAACGCCCCGAGCGATTGGTCGCGCGGGGCGTGAAGTCGCGAAGTCGCGAAGGTCTGCACCCGATGGGTCAGGCGGCGTCCTTGCGGATCGCGACGTGCTCCTCCGGAATCTTGAAGCCGGCCTTGCCCAGCTCGTCACGGATGGCGTCGTTGGTGGCGAAGTAGACGTCCCAGTAGTGCTCATTGTTGGTGTAGGGACGCACGCACAGCTTGGGGCCCGCGAGGTTGAACTCCAAGATGTACACATCGGGAGCAGGGGTCGACTGCACATTGGGGATCGCAGCCACGGCCGTTCGCAGGATCTCGATCGCCTTGTGGGCATCATCGCCGTGGTTGAGCTGCGCGAACAGGTCGGCGCGACGGTAGTCGTTGGTGGAGAAGTTGTGGATGACCTCGCCCAGGACCTTGCCGTTGCCCACGAACACGCGCACGTTCTCGAGAGTGTCGAGGGCCGTGACGAACATCCCGATATCGATGACGGTGCCCGTCTCGCCGCCCACGGTCACGAAATCGCCGACCTTGAACGGGCGCAGGACCAGCAGGAACACCCCCGCTGCAAAGTTGCCCAGCAGGCCAGACCAGGCCATGCCGATGGCGACGCCACCGGCCGCGAGGAGGCCGGCAAACGTGGTGGTCTCCACGCCAAAGACCGACAAGACGGCGACGACCAGCAGTACATTGAGTAGGATGTCGAGCGCCGAGCCGAGGTAGCGCGCTACGGTCGAGTCGAGTCGCTCCTTGAGCATGCGATCGACGACGCGGGTCACCATTCGGATGACCATGCGCCCGATGATCCAAAGGAGCAGCGCGCCAATGATCATCTTGCCAACGTCGATACCGAGGTCGAGTGCCTTGTCGATGTATTCGTCCATGAGTGTGTTCCTGGTGCTTGCGCCGTGCCCCGACCAGCGGCATGCCGGCTTGGGTGGCGGTGGTGGTGGGCGGACGGTACGCCGAAACTCCCGGCGATGGGGTGGTGCGCGCCGCAACCGCGTCCGGGAATGGCCCGCTTTGGTCCGCCGCGGGCTCGCTCCGTCCTTCGCTGGACCGGGTCCTCAGCGCATCCAACCGGGATGCCGAGTGGCCATCTTCGCGACGCACCGCACATCGGCCAGGACTCGCGCTACGGCCCCTCATCGACCTTCGAGGCGGTGTTGGGAAGGGGCGTGGTCGGGTCTCACAGGCGACGAAAGGCCCAAGTGCCAGCGGTATGCAGACCGGGCGCGCTATCGTCTCAACCGTCGATGGCCACTAACTCCGATCCCCTGACCATCGAGGTCTCGGCCAAGCACATGTGGCACGGGCAGCTTCGTCATGCCCTCATGTTGGCGTGCATGATCCCCGGTGCCTGGGCCCTGGCGGCACCCGCTTTGGGTGATGGGCAGTGGCTGGGGCTCACCGATCGATGGTGGTTTTGGGCCGCCATTGCGGTACCTGTGGCCCAACAAGTCGCGGTGGCACTGTTTTGGCGCGCACAACTGTGCCACTCGATGCTGACGCGGTGGTTCGGGGATGGGGGCTTGGTCGTGTGGGGCGCGCTGTTCTTCCCGCTACTGGTCGCGCGACCGCTGGTGCTGGTGGCCGCGGGCCTGTCGGATCATGGATCGCTGGAGGTTGCTCCACCGATGAGCATCGGGCTCGGGGCGGTGTTGTTGCTGCCCGCGGTGTGGACGATGCACTCGGTTCGCAAGTACTTCGGCTTCGCACGTGCTCTGGGTGGCGACCACTTCTTCGAGCGCTACCGGACCATGCCCATGGTTCGCCGAGGCGCATTCGCCCACAGCTCGAACGCGATGTACACGTTCGTGTTCATCGGTCTGTGGGGGCTTGCATTGATCACCCAGTCGCGGGTGGCCCTCGCGCTGGCTCTTTTTCAGCACGCGTACATTTGGGTGCACTGGTACTGCACCGAGCAACCCGATGCCGTGGTGCTGTACGGCCGCTCGGCGGAGGCTGACATCCACCCTCGCTGACCTGCGCTTGGATGGGTCGAGGGCGCGCGCACGAGCTCTCGGAGCATCGCGTCGCGTTTTTACAAGCCAGTCGCGGCGCGCAGGTGCATCGTCGTTCCCATCGAGGAGGACACCGTGATGACCGAAGTGATCAGCAAACACGTCGACGAGATCGAGCACTACGAGGGCCCCCAGGAGATCGAGGGGATTCGCTTCAAGGCCGCGGGCAAGGCGTTGGGGATTGCCGCATGGGGAATGAACGTGATGGAGCTGGCCCCCAATACCCAGGGCTATCCCGAGCACGATCATCAGGCCGACGGGCAGGAAGAGCTCTACACCGTGCTCCGGGGCCGGGCGACGTTGGAGGCCGGCGAGCAACGGGTGGCCTTGGAGCCGGGCGTATTGGTGCGGGTGGGGCCATCGCAGACCCGCAAGATCGTCACTGGCGACAGCGGCGCAACGTTGCTCGCCATCGGTGCAACCCCGGGGAAAGTGCATCCGATTCCATCGTCCTGAGCCCGCCGCTCCACACCTGCCCGGATGGTGGCATGATGGCCATCATGGATCGGCGTCCGTTGCCCTTGGTGTTTGCTCTGGTGCTGGCCGGTTGTGGATGCCCCGATCCGGAGGAACGCAGCGAGG
>JAHZJA010000402.1 GCA_022601155.1 Deltaproteobacteria bacterium
CCCACGAGTACACCGACATGTACCCGGGCATGGCCAAGAGCGCTCGCGAAGAGGGCTTCGATCAGGTCGCCGACTGGTTCGAGACTCTGGCCAAGGCCGAGAAGTCCCACGCCGGACGCTTTCAGAAGCTGCTCGACGAGCACTTCTAGCTCGCCGTGAGTGAGCCGTACCCACGCGGTGCGGCACAAGGACGATGCGGCCACCCCAGGGTGGCCGCAGCCGTATCGAGCGACCAACGAACCCCTTGCGGACCACGACGATGGGCGACGCCGACGAAAAGAACATCCGCTACGGGCCGACCGACGGGCTGAGCTACGACCCGACGGACGACAAGTACTGGGACGAAGCGGCGCTGGGCAAGGAACTCACCCGCGTATTCGAGGTCTGCCACGGCTGTCGCATGTGCTTCAAGTACTGCGACTCGTTCCCCGACTTGTTCTCCCTGCTCGATGACAAATACGACGGCAACGTCCGCAAGCTGACCGCCGACGACACCCGGCACGTGATGAACGGGTGCTTCCAGTGCAAGCTGTGCGAAGTGCAGTGCCCGTACACGCCTCGGGACGGGCACGAGTTCCAGCTGGACTTTCCCAAGCTGGTCCACCGCTACCAGGCCATCGAACGCCGCAAGCGCTGGGGCACGATGCAGGACAAGCTGCTCGCCGACCCCGACTTCGCAGGCAAGGCCGCGCGGGCCAGCGGCGGCATGGTCAACTCGATGAACCGCGTGCGGCTGCACCGATGGTTCATGGAGAAGGTGCTGGGCGTGCACCGCGACAAACTCCTGCCCGACTTCGCCCGCGAGACCTTCGAGTCGTGGGCCGACGCGCAGGGCCTGACCAAGGAGGGCCCGGGCGGCGAGGTCGTGCTGTTCCAGACCTGCTTCGTGCAGCACAACGAGCCGCAGATCGGCCGCGACACCGTCGAGGTGATGCAGCGCAACGGCGTCGACCTGCGCTGCGCCAAGGGCCTGCAGTGCTGCGGCATGCCAGCGTGGGAGCGCGGCGACTTGGCCGGCCTGCGCAGCAAGGCACACGCCTCACTCGACGTGCTGATGCCCTACGTGGAGGCCGGCGCCAAGGTCCTCGCCATCAATCCCACGTGCTCGATGATGCTGCGTCGCGAGTGGCCCGAGCTGCTCGAAGGCAAGGACCGTGAGCGCGCCCAAGCCCTCGCCGAGGCCACGATGGATCCCAGCGAGTTTCTGTGGTCCATCCGCAACGAAGAGCGCTTCAACACCGAGTTCGCCAGCTCGCCGGAGGGTCCCGTGGCCTACCACGCGCCCTGCCACCTACGGACGCAGGGCGTTGGCTTCAAGGGACGCGACCTGCTCCGCAAGCTCCCGGGGGTCAAGCCCCAGCTGGTGATGGAGTGCTGCGGCCACGATGGAACCCACGCCATGATGGTGCACGGGTTCGAGCCTTCGCAGCGGGTGGGCAAGGCCGCCTTCGAGGGCATGAAGGACGCCGACGCGCAGTGGTGGGCCACCGACTGCCCCCTCGCCGCAATCCAATTCGAGCAGCACGCAGGACGCAAGCCACTCCACCCGATGTCACTGCTGGCCAAGGCCTACCGCGGCGACGCATTCGATCCGAGTGGGGATGCAAAGGACACGTCGACATGAGACCGGTGGAGCGCAGCGAGATCCTCGACTACATCACGTACACCGAGCAGCGCGACCAGCTGCGCCCACGCGCGCTGGAGGCCAAGGCGGCACGCCGGATCGTGCTCGGCGACGGCACCCTCACCTTTCTGTTCGAGAACCGCGACACCGTGCGCTACCAGGTGCAGGAGATGATGCGGGCCGAGCGGATCGTCAAGGAGGCCGACATCGGTCACGAGCTGGCCACCTACAACGAGCTCCTCGGCGGCCCCGGCCAGCTGGGGTGCACGCTGCTCATCGGCATCGACGACGAAGCCGAGCGCGCGGTGAAGCTCGCGGCCTGGTTCGCGCTGCCGCAGCACGTGTACGCGGAGCGTGCCGACGGGGTTCGGGTTCGGGCCACCTACGACGAGCGCCAGGTCGGTGACGAGCGACTGAGCTCGGTGCAGTACTTCAAGTTCGCCATCGGGCAGCAACCCCCCGTCGCGCTGGGCGTGGACCTTCCCGGGCTCGATATCCGCGAGGCGCTGTCGCCGGAGCAGCAGCAGGCCCTCGCCGCCGACCTCGCCGAGCCGTAGCCTGGACCCCCTCGTAACCTGGGCGCAGTCGGACACGTTCGGGGGCTGGTGGGCAAGCGCGTCTTCATCACCTCGATGGTGCTCGCTCTGAACGCCGTGAGCGGCGTGGCCATCTGGCAGCTGGGCACGGGCGGCATGGTGCTGTCGTGGTTCGGGGCGTTGATGGCGAGCCTGCCGCTGCCGTTGGCCCTCAACTATTGGTTGGTCTCCAAGCGAACCAGCCGTACGTCGGCCGGGTTCCCCTTGGTCGTGTGGCCCACCGCGGCGGGCTCGGTCCTCGCGGCGCTGCCGTTGTTGGGCGTGGGCGGCCCCGGCTCGTGGCTCGCCGCTGTACTCGCCGCCGCCAGCCTCGGCAGCGTCCTCGCCTACGTCTACTGGTACTCGGTGTTTGGGCGCGCGCCCTCGGCCGCGCTCGCGGTGGGCCAACGCCTCCCGCAGTTCGTGCTCGAGAACACCGCGGGGGTCGAGGTCTGCTCGTCGAGCTTCGTGGGCAGCCCCTCGGTGCTGATGTTCTACCGCGGCAACTGGTGCCCGCTGTGCATGGCGCAGATCAAGGAGATCGCCGCCTTGTACCGAGAGCTCGACGCCCGGGGGGCCAAGGTGCGCTTGGTCTCCCCACAACCCCACGACAACACCCAGCAGCTGGCCGCCCGCTTCGATGTGCCGTTCGATTTCCTGGTCGACCGCGACAACCGAGCCGCGACCGCCCTCGGCATCGCCTCTCCCGATGGGATCCCCGTTGGCCTCGAGCTGATGGGCTACGAGACCCAGACCGTGATGCCGACCGTCGTGATTACCGACGCCGAGGGCACGATCCTCATGTGCGACGAGACCGACAACTACCGCGTTCGGCCCGAGCCCGAGACGTTCTTGCGGGTTCTCGACGCCCACGCGGCCGGGGCATAGCGCTCAGGCGGGCGGCAGGCCCTGCGCCAGCCGCCATGCATCGATGGTCTCGACGACGGTCGGCCCGCGCACCGTGTCGGCGACATAGGCCTCCCGCGCCAGCTCGGCCAGTGCCGCCGCACGCTGCCGATCACCGCCACTGTCCACCAGCGCTCGGGCCAGTCCAAACCGCGCACGAGCGAGCTCCAAGGGGTCGAGCGAGCTGTCGGCAAAGATCGTCTCCGCCCGCTCGAGCAATGCCA
>JAHZJA010000403.1 GCA_022601155.1 Deltaproteobacteria bacterium
CACTGCCGAACTCTCCGCGGTGCTGATGAATGCTCTCCTTGAGCGTCCGAAACCTCTCATCCTTGACCAACGCCCACTCGCCTCTGAGGCCCATGGTCAGCGCGTGATTGAGGATATCTTGGGTCATCGTCGTCGTCGCGGTCGAAATCTGAAGCCCGGTCACGGAAACCTCGAGCCCGCTGACGGCAACGTTGCAGTCTCCCGACACAGAGACGTTCTTGTTCTTCTCGACAGCCGTGACTTGATTGCCACCGACGGTGGTCTCGAAATTGCCCACCGACTTGCTCTTCATGACGCCACTGGTCTCGAGTAGTAGCTGCTCGCGACCTGCCGCATCCTCGACGCTGATCTCATTGCTTGGCGTCTTGATCCCGCTCCGCGTCCGATCCTCCACCGAGTAGGGCGGCGCGTTGTCCCCGTTGTACAAACACCCCGTCACCACCGGACGATCCGGGTCACCGTCCACGAACGTGACCGCGACCTCCATACCCACCCGCGGCAGAAACATCGAGCCCCAGCCGCTGCCAGCCCAGGCCTGCACGACCCGGACGAAGCAGGAGCTGTTGTCATCGAGCTTCCCATCTTGGTCCCAGTGGAACTGAACCTTGATGCGCCCGTGCTCATCGGTGAAGATTTCTTCACCAGGCGGCCCCACGACGGTCGCCGTCTGAATACCCGGGATCCGCGGCCGCGGATGGTGACGCTCTGCCTTCCAGGCCACGCTGGCCGGGATGCACTCGAATCGATTGCCGTAGGCACCTGCAATGCCATCGACCAGGTCCGAGGGCCCGGTGGAATGCTCGGTGGCCACCACGAGGTAGCGATCCGCGAGCTCGGCCTGGGCGTGGTCGAGCAGCTCGAAGGTGCGCCCGGGGGCCAGGCCCGTGACGGTGCTGCGCCCACGACCGCGTACGGCGTCGCACCGGTGGACCTTGCGTCGAATCTGGAGCTGACGGTCGAAGGAGACGGGCTCGGGGCCTTGCTTGCCGTGCCTGCGGGGCGTGTGGGCCAGATCGTGCTCGTAGAACCCCCGCGTGGACCCCACCTCCGCCCCGTCGCGTGACGGCGGCACTTCCGATTCCCCGGCGAGAGAGGCCGACGGCGAGAGCCAGTCGTACACCTGGGTCTTCACGGTGGCGGGCTGCGCCTTCGACTGACGCCGAAACTCCGTGATCTCCTCCTGTTCACCGGAGGTCATCCGCTCGGTCTGCATGGGAATCGCACCATCGGCGTTGGAGAGCGAGTCCACGTCCGTGTAGGTAGAGTCGTCGGCGAGCACCATGGTCTCGATCCCGTCCTCGGTCTCGAACCAGTAGACGATGCCGTTCTCCTCCATCAGCCGATGGACGAAGTCGAGGTCGGTCTCCTGATACTGGACCGAGTAGTCCCGAACCTCGTACTCGTGTTGCAGGCGTAGGTCTAGCGTACGCCCGAACGGACCGATCCCTTCTTCGACCACCGTCTGCAAGATCTCGGGGATGGTCATTTCCTGGAAGATGCGGCTGTCCTTGCGTAGCTGCAGAGCTCGCAGCGCGGGCACCAGCGTGACGGTCGCCAGCAGCTCGTCTTCGTTTCCCGTGCCCTCCTCGACTCGCTCGATGATCCCGCCGACTTCGTGCCGAATCTGATCTCCACGCTCGATCACGAGGGTTGCAGCCCGGCCCAGCATCAACGAAGGCTCCACGAGCGTGTCGTAGGTTTGCAGCCGGATCTGCGCGGTATAGGGCTCGTTGAGGCGCTGAGTCAGCTCGAGGCCCGCGACCAACCACTCGGCGTCATCAGCATCGGCGCCGGTGAGCTCGAAGCCCAAGTGCGGTCGCAGGTCATCGAGCACACTCGGGGCGGCGAAAAGTCCATCCACTATCAAATCCATGACGCAGTCTTTCGTTCGTCTTCGGCGCACTCGATGCGACTTCGCGTCTCGCAGCAGTGCCAGGGCGCGAAGAAGGGGGGCTCGCCGGTGATCACGTGCCCGAGCTCCTCATCGGCGAGTCGTTGCTGGTCCTCGATACTCTTGGCCCGGGTGAGTCGATCCCCACGCTGGTGGTTCCACCACGTCTCGCGCCCGATAGTCCGGACCGGGAGCAAATCGATTGCGCATCGCGTTTGGGGGAGTTGATTTCGATCAACCTTGCTGGCTACAAGGGTCATTCGCAGGTGATTTCGGGTATTTGCGAGCCGCCTTGGCTGCGCCGCGAACGACCGGGATCCGTTTCAGTGCCGCGTGCGAGGGATTCGGACCTGACAATGGGCTCCACGAGCAGGGACCATGAACACCGAGCCATCGACCAATCGACCAATCGATCAGTCATCTGGATCTGAACAAGGGCACCGAGCTGTTCGGAGCCAACGGCGTGATGCAGCAGATGACCTGACGCCTGGTAGAGGCGACGCAGGAGGCCGAGATGGAGGAGCGATGCACGTCTCCGCCATCAGCTCGTGGGTGCTGGAGCGCGGGGAGCAAGCGCCCACGCCTCGAGCGCGCCAACCGTCTGCCGCTCGGAGAGCGCCATGTGCTACGGGTCGGTCGCCAGTACGTCGCGATCACCACCACTGCGGCCACATCAGGGCATTGGACCAGGCATCGTGGCCCGTGCCGCGAGCATCCGACCGTCCCAGCGGCGCCGTGACATCGACCCAGATCCTCGGTGGGCTCCATCATGCGCACCGGAGGACAGCCTGAGACGCGGATGAGGCCCGCGGTCGAGAGCCAAGTCCCCCCACGGGAGCCCACGCGGCTCGCCGAGGCGCTGACCGGTGCACACGGAGACCAGCAGCCACGGCCGGTACCCAGGTCCGCGGCGGCCAGCAACCGGACTCGCCCGGGTCGAGGAAGTCGAAGTCCTTGCGCCCGGTCTGCCTGGCGCGCGGTCGGGGAACGTCGCCGAGGAGCCCCCGAGGTTGGGCGAGGTCGAGCATCGGCCGGAGCAGGGCGATCCGGTTGCTGACCGTTGACGGGGCGTAGGCCTCGAGCTTCGCAGCTCGGAGCGCGTCTACGAACGCGGGCGTGCTCTGGTCCAGTCGCAGATGCCCGAGCGCGGGCTAGACCTGTTGGCCAAGACGCTGGCGCTTGTGCTGGTGCTCGCCCGGGCGATTTTTCCGCCGCACTGCGCTCCATCAAAACAAGCTCTAGTTCGGCTTCGGCACGCACTCCCGCTGCTCGTCGAGCGTCTTGGCGGCGGCCATGCACTGCGCCACCTTGGGCGTCGTCTTCGCGCACTTGCCCAGGTAGTCTGCCCGACGCTCCTTGTCGAACTTGGCGCGGATGTCCGTGACCAGCTGCGGTGGCGCCTCGGGGGTTTCCTTCACGAACCCGTTGACGGCGATGTCGAGTGACGCCTGAAACGCGGCCTCGCATTGCTCGGGTGTCGCACGGCTGCACGCAGGCCCCACGAGGGCAATGCCGACAATGAGGAACAGAGTACGGGATGCAGTGAGGCTCATGGTCTGTCGATCCTTCCCGCGGCTGTCGTAGATGGCCGCGTTCTCCAGGCAGACACGCGGCGGCGTGGGGTCTTGCGTCGGCGTCGAAGAAACTCGGCCGCGATGTTCACGCGAAGTCCGCTGCAGCCCCCGTGGAGCATCGCAGCCTCGGTTTGGCGCGGTGGGCAACAATCTTCGGATTGTTCGCAAGAACGACGGGCCGCCGTGTCTACCGCGTGCATGGGCCAGATCAACGACACCCACGAGCCTGCGCGGACGACGAGCATGCGACACCACCCAACGCACAACCACGCCCGAGCCCGACGGAGCCACCCGACCGCCATGGTCATTGCCCTGATGTGTGGAGGGGTCATCGCGGGCAGCGGCTGCAAGTTGTTCTCGTTCACGAGCACCACAGCCCCCGACGCAGCTGGCCCGGGTCCGGCGAGCATCGCCGAAGGAGACCCCAACGACCCGCTGCATCCGACCCAGATGGCCAAGCGCACGGCCGCGACGTTCTTGGCCTTCGGCGGATGCGACCAGCGCTGCGGCGACCACATGCGAGAGCTGGCCGGAATCTCGATGACCTACCACCCGGGCGAGATGGCCGACATCTTTCCCGACATGGAGCGTGGGGACACCTGGCGCTTCAATCCAAAGGAGTGGCTGGACAACCCAGATCCATCGTGGCTGACGGGATGGGGCGAGCTGGAGACGGGGCCGACCAATGCCAATGACGTGTGGGAAGCGATGGCCTTGGCGGCCAATCGTCGCGAGTGGACGCGGGCATGCCATGCGAAATTCGAACAGATCTGGTCGAGGCAGGAGCAGCGTCAGCAGGTGCTCGCGGCCAGTCTCGCCGAGGCTCGGGCGCTCGACGATCGCTACGCGCGGGTGGGCGCCCTGTTGCGCGTCCGTGAACAGGCGACGACGCCCGACGAGCCCATGCCTCGATTCGAACACGTCGGGGTCTCCTACGACGTGGAACGCACGCTGATGGACGACATCCGCGAGGGCAACCTGGAGCGCGTGTTCGTGGCTCACGAGCTGGCCCACCGTGATCGCGCCAAGATGCGTCCGGCCTACACCAACAACGACGAGCGAGATCTGTTCTGCGGGACGGCGGGCGGTCAGCCCGAAGCCGATCGTCCGTCCAACCTCGACCATGTCCGCCCCATCGTCGAGGGTGAGCGTCTCGCCGAGCTCAGAGCCCGAGCGG
>JAHZJA010000404.1 GCA_022601155.1 Deltaproteobacteria bacterium
CTGCTGTGGGAAACGGGCGTACGGGCGATCCGAGCCGACTATTGTGGCAACGGGATCGCGTACACCCAGACCGGTACTCCCATTCACCTGTCCAACCCCAGCGCCGGTCTCAGCTTCTTGGCCAGCGCGGGAGCCACCGAGGCCGTGTTCGGACCCGACGGCGCGCTGTGCCTCACCTCCCCTCGCGTCATCGCGAGCCCGATGGATCTTCCGTGCGCACTGTCCAAGTGCGACGACGTGGGCGGTGCCCCTGCGTTGATCACCACGCCCTATCACACCTGGACCAAGATTCAGCCCTCGCTCCCCGACACATTCTGACCGACCCACCCGCTCTCATCCGAAAGTGCCAGCATGATAGTGACCATGGCCCCGGCCGTGCGTCGGCGTTGCACGATACTGGTGCTCGCCGTCGCGACCGTCCCTCTCACCGCCTGCGACTCCCCGCTGCCCCTCGATCCCGACCCGCCCTCGACCTTCAGAAAACTCGCAGCGTGGCCCCCCACGATGGGCACGCTCAACACCGCATGGCTGGGGGGCATGCGTCTGATGCGGTTGTTGCCTCCACAGTCGACGGCCACCCCGACGCCTGGCGACGTTGTCGTGACGCTGCTCGAGCTGGACCATGGCGCGGCGCGAGTGTTCGGCACCAGCGTCGACGCCCCCGCCGGCAACCTCACCGTCACGACCGCGCAGGGCGATCTGTTCGAGCAGCAAGACCTGCTCGGCTCGACGTGGTGGATCAACGAGGAGCAAGGCAAGTACCTCGTCATCACCGACTATGAGGGCGAGGATACCCACCGCTACCGGTTCGAGGCGGGCACGACACAGACCAGCGGACACAAGCCCGTCTGTGCACCCAACGGCTACGGCGACGCATGGGCGTACGTGGTCGCCGATGTCCACGCTGAACTCGAGACGTCGCAGGTGTCCGTCGATCCGGGAGCCCTGCTCATCGCCTGTGTCGACGGTGCCCTCGGCAAGTCCATCGAGTGGGGATTTTCCCCGTGGACACCGCCGCCTGCGGACCTGACCTCGTGGCAGACGGGCATCCGTGCGATCCGTGCCGACTACTGCGGCGACGGGGTGGCCCACACCGAGACAGGCACGGCCATTCAGATCGCGAGCTACGCCGCGGAGCTGGAGTTCGAGTTCTCGGCATCGGTCACCGAGGCCGTGTTCGGCCCCGACGGCGCCCTTTGCCTCTCGCAGCCTCGCATCCCCTTGGAGGGTGCTCTCGGCTGTGTCCTCCCCGCCTGTGACGATCAGCTTGGCAATCCTCCCTCGGCTCTGACCAGCCCGGAGTTGGCCTGGACCAAGGCTCTGCTCACCAACCCCCAATACGGAGTCACGCAACTATGATCCCGGCGCAGACCACTCCACGACGGCGCACCAACCAGCGGTCCACGATTCCCCTGCTCCTGCTGCTGTGCGGATCGGTGCCGTCTTGCGACGATGACTGGGACCCCGAGACCGCGCTCGACGACGACCAGATTGGGCTCGACCAACCCGGGCTGCGCAAGGGCACCTGGCCGCCGCCCGGAGGCACCCTCAACACGGCATGGCTGGGCAACACGCAGCTGATGCGCCTGCTGCCCCCGGGGATCGCACTGCAAGAGAACGAGACCGATGCCCGTGTGTGGGCCCTGGAAGTGCTCACCGGGTCACAGCCCAGCCTCGGGCTACAGATCAGCGCCCCGCTGGGTGACCTACAGGTGACGATGGCAGGCGGACAGTCGGCCGCGGGCGCCGACCTCATCGGCTCGCGTTGGTGGCTCGATGCCAACCACACGCACTACGTCACCGTCGCCGACTATGACTACGACGGTGACTCCGGCCGTCACCGCTACCGCTTGGAGCACGTCTCCAATCAGCTGACCGGCGATGCCGAGCCCATCTGCCTGCCCGAGACGAGCGGACAGTCGTGGGCCTACACCGTGATGGACGTGCGCGTCGACGTGGACAACGGCAGCGTCACCCCGGAGCCCGGGGCACTGATGGTGGCCTGCACCACCGGGGCACTGGGCAAGGCCATCACCTGGGGGTTTTCACCGTGGGCGACGGTCGGGCCCTCGCTCGATCTGTGGGAGACGGGCATCCGCACGGTACGGGCCGACTACTGCGGTGACGGGGTGCCCTACACCAACACGGGCACCGCTCTGCAGATCTTCAACGACGCCGCCGACCAGGATTTTTGGGCCTCGAACCGCAAGACCGAGGCCGTGTTCGGCCCCGACGGCGCCCTTTGCATGACGGCGCCCCGCGTTCAGTATCTGGCCGCCCCTCATTGCCCGCTGACGTCGTGCGACGACCTCGGCGGCGCTCCGCCGTCAGTGCTGACCGACCCCACGTACGCGTGGACGAAGCTGATGACCTTCCCCCACACCAACCCGATGCTCCCCTAGGTATCCCCGATGCGTGAAACGACATCCAAGCGTCCTGCATCCGGCGCCCCGGTCGACGCCGCCCTCAGGGGGCGATGGCCGGGCCCGGAATCGACAACGTGCCGCGCGCCGTGGCCAACGCGAGACCGAATCGCACACGCCAGCGGCGTGAGCCGCTGCCCCCGCTGAGCCATGTCAGCCGCTGCGCTACCATGGCGGTCGGTGAACGACGATGGCGAGTTGCTCGACGCCTGGCGGGCCGGCGACGACCAAGCCGGCCGTCGCCTCGTCGAGCGACACTACCCGACCATCGAGCGGTTCTTCTTCAACAAGGCGGGGGAATCGGCGCCCGACCTCATCCAACGCACGTTCGTCCGCGTGCTGGAGGCGCGCACAAGGGTGCGTGCCGACGCCAACCTCCGCGCGTACCTGCTGGGCATCGCGCGCAACGTGCTCTACGAGCACTACCGCACCACCCGCAAGGACTTCGGACAGCTGGACTTCGCCAGTCACTCCGCCATCGACATCGCCCCGACGCCATCGTCACAGCTGGCCGAGAGTCGCCAGGCCCAGCTGCTGCTGCGGGCACTGCGAAGCATCCCCATCGACTACCAGGTGGTGCTCGAGCTGTACTACTGGGAAGACATGCGCTCGCGCGAGGTGGCGGCGGTGCTCGATCTTCCCGAAGGCACGGCCCGCTCCCGCATCCGTCGGGCACGACAGCTGCTCGAGGCCAAGCTGGAGACCCTCGCGAGCAGCCCGCTCGAGCTTCGCAGCACCGCCACCAACCTCGAGCACTGGGCCGCGCACCTCAAGCAGCGCATCGACGATCCCGACGCGAGCTGAGGGCTGGCTGGCGCCTTCCGTGCGCGGCAAACTGCGACGGAGCGGTCAGCTGCGGCACTCGATGAAGCCGGTGCGACGTACGGACTCGCCACACCACAGCGCCAGGTCGGTCGGGAACACCCCTTCGTTGAGATACTCGACCGCCGAGGGGACCTGCTTGTTGGCGGCGTCCTTGGTGCCGTAGCGGCCAATGAACAGGTAGTACAGCGAGTTGTGCAGGTAGATCTCGGGCTGCCCGCCCTTTTGCCGCACCGTCCTGGCCGCCTCGAGAGCCTTGTCGAGCGTGGGCTCCACGCTGATCTTGTTGGACCACAGCGAGGGCCGCTCGAACCCCGCGGAGAGCACAGCCGCCCCCGCCGCTGCCGTGGGTGCTGGCGTCTCACCCGCCCGGATCTTGAGGCGATCGACCTTGCGCTCGAGCATGTCGATGTCGCGATCCTTGTCGGCCACCTGCATCTGCATGGCGGCCACGATCGGCTCCAGCGCTTCGGTCGGGCCGACCTTGTCGATGGTCGCGGCCACGGCATCCGTCTGCGCCTCTTTTTGCGCCCGCGCCTCGCCCAGTTCTTTCTCGGCCTCGAGGATCTGCTCTTCGATCTGCCCCAGCGCACGCTCCACCAGGGGCAGCTCGCCGTCGGCCCACTTGCGGATCGGATCCTCCTCGGGCAGGTACCGCAAGAACCGGAACACCTGGGCCTGCTTGGCCTCTTCGGTCTCCGGGCTCAGCGCGCGGTCGAGGTACGAGATGGTCCGCTCGTGCTGGTACTGCGTCATCGCCAGCCGAACCTCGCGCTCGGTCTGGAAGTACTCCTGAATCGCCGTGAGGCTGGGAGGAATGGTGGCGATGATCGCCCCCATGAAGCCGATGAGCGGGGTGTTCTTCCAAAACGGA
>JAHZJA010000405.1 GCA_022601155.1 Deltaproteobacteria bacterium
CGCTGGCAACGATCCTCGAGACGGCGGAGCGTGGCGTGGGCAACCGGGCTCGGCTCGCCGTCGCCCAACTGCCGACGCTCGCGCGCTGCGACGACACCGACGTCCTGTCCGCGGATGTACCTCCGCCCGACGATCTGGGTGAGGCGAAGGTCGCAACGCAGGTCCGTGAGGAGATCCGTCAGGTCGCGGCGCTGCGGAGTACGGGCAAGGTCGCGGCCGGACTAGAGCAGGCGCAGCAAACCCTGGAGACGGCTCGGACTATCGACCACGCGCCGACGGAGGTCGTGGCGCTCGCGGCTCTGGGTCACATGCAGGAGGCCAGCGGGGACAACGAAGCCGCTACCGAGACACTCTCGACGGCGTACTTCGCTGCCGTCGAGAGTGGGCAGCGTCAGGTTGCACAGGCGGCAGCGCGGGGGCTCACGTTCGTCTTTGGCGTGCGCCTCAATGACGGCGAGGCCGGTCTTCGCTGGGGCCGACAAGCGCTGGCATGGGCACGATGGATCGAGCCCGGCGGTGAGCCAGAGGCTGACACGCATCTGGCACTGGCCAAGGTCTATTACCGTCAGGGGACGCTCACCGAGTCGCTGCACGAGGGAGAGACGGCACTGGCTCAGCTCGGTGATGCCTACGGTCCCGACCACCCCCGTGTCGCCGATGCGCACCTCGAGCTTTCACAGGTCACCACCGCCCTGGGCGACCTGCCGCGCGCGCAGGAACACCTACGCAAGGCGCTCGCCGTCCAAACCGAGCGGCTTGGGTCTACCAGTCTGTTCGTCGCGAAGACACAGATGCTGCTCGGTCGTCTGGCCGAGACGACGGGTGATGTCGAAGGTAGCGTCGAGGCCTACACGGCCACGGTCGATATCTTGGAGCGTGTCTACGACGGCGACCACACGAACGTGGCCGTCGCGCTCGCCAACCTCGCGGGTGCCCTCCAGCTTCAACGCCGCTACGACGAAGCACTGGCCTTGATGACGCGCGCCCAGGGAATCTTCGAGCGCAAGGTCGGGCCGGACCATCCGAACACGGGCCACATTCTCGGGGCCATCGGGGCCCTCAATTTCACGATCGGCAACGACGACGAGGCCCAGAGGTTGCTCGAGCGCTCGATCGAGATCGAGACGGCCGCGTTCGGCCCCAACCACCGCAACCTCGCGGTCTCATTGTTGCACCTTGGTCGACTCCACAAGAAGGCTAGTCGCTACGCCGAGGCGATCGCCCACTTCGAGCGTGCCGTCGCGATCCACCACAGCGTCTCCGGCCCGGATGCATTCCCCGTCGCCGCCCCGCTGTCGGCGCTGGGCATCTGTCTGGTCGAGGCTGGCCGGCCCGCGGAGGCGATCGCTCACCTCGAGAAGGCTCTGGGCCTACTGGGCAAGGACGCGACCACGATGGGCGCCTACATCGAAGGCGGTCATGCCCTCGCGCGCGCCTACGAGAGCATGGGCCGTCCTCGTACCGAGAGCCGTGCCCGTGTTCGAGATGCGCTCGTCGCCGCTCGTCGTATCGACTCCAAGCGTATCGATGAACTCGAAGCCTGGCTCGAAGCCCACCCCGCCGAGTGACACGGAAGCCGGGATGAGCCCGGCATCGATCTGCGGCCCCGAGGGGCGGCGCCTCGACGGGGCCCAGGACCTTGGCGGCCCAACTCCGACATGCCCTGCGGGACCGCACGCGGCCCTCGCTGGTGAGCCCCAGTCAGGCCTCGTCGATGGTCGCACCCTGCGCGGCGTCCGAGTCCGGCAGCCCGACCACCACGTCCGCCACGATGGGCTCGAGCCGCGCAGGTGCGATGCGCAGTTTTGGCATCCTGCCGACAGTGGTAGGGCCGCCCACTACCTGGGTCTGGGGTGGAGGCGTGCGGGCCCGGAGGAGATTCCTTTGTGCGTCGTGGCATCGTCCGTGCGGTCGTGAATCGATCGCACCACCCGAGCTACCGGCCCGGCCCCTTTGGTCTGCAACGGGGTTCGTGCCAAGCTGAGCACGCGCCCCGTGCCTGCGGCGCTTCGTCCTCGTCCATGCGTCTACTCCTCATCATCGTCGCCGGCTTCACTTTGGCTCTGTTGCCGTTGGGCACTGCGTGGGCCTACTCGGGAGGGGTGTCGGGCGGCGGCTGTGGCTGTCACGGCTCGGGCGAGGTGGCGATCGATGTCTCGACCAACCCGGCGATGATCGGTCTGGGAGAGACGGTCACGGTGATGATCACGATCTCCTCGGGCACCGCGGCCGAGGCCGGTCTGTTCTTGGAGAGCGACGGCGACGAAGGCGAGTTCGATCCCATCGCGGGCCAAGGCCTGGCCGAGGTCAACAACGGGGTCACCCACACCCAGCCCCAGCAGATCAACGGGGGGCAAGCTCAGTTTGCGATCGACTGGACGGCACCCAACGAGCCCGGGGCCGTGCGCTTCGACGTGTGGGCGGTGGCCGCCAACGGCAACAACAACTCGGGGGGAGATGACGCGGACAATGCCGCGTTCGACTTCGTGTTCGGGTGCGCGCCGCAGACCTACTACCGCGACTTCGATGGCGACGGCTTCGGTCGCACCAACCAGCCGCGGACGTTCTGCGCTGGCCAGGGCCCCAGCGGCTACGCCGACCAGCCCGACGACTGTGACGACAACCGGGCCGAGACCTACCCGGGCGCGACCGAGTTCTGCAATCAGATCGACGACGACTGCGACGACGAGATCGATGAGCAAGCCCTGCCCGTGGCGCTGTATCCCGATGCAGACGGCGACGGCTACTACGGCCTGGCCGAGTTCTCCAGCGGCGAGATGATGATGGGATGCGTGCCCACCGTGGGGTGGGCGGCCGAGTCGGGCGATTGCCGTCCCGAAGACCCGGCCATCAACCCCAGCGTCGAGGAGGTCTGCAACGGCTTCGATGACGATTGCGACTCGGATGTCGACGAGCGCGTGCGGCCGCAGTGTGGGGTGGGCTGGTGTCGTCGCGAGTCGCTCAATTGCGAACCCGAGTTTTGCATGCCGGGCCCGCCCCGCGAGGAGGAGTGCAACTTCTTCGACGACGACTGCGACGGGCTGCTCGACGAAGACACCCCGTGTCCCGATGGCGAGAGCTGCCAGGCGGGCGAGTGTCGGCCGATGGAGCCGGGCGGTGTCGACACCAGCGGTGGCCCCGGGGGCACCTCGGGTACGGGGACGACCGGCGGTGCGGGCCAAGATGATGCGGGTGGAGGCTGCGGCTGCCGCTCTGGCGGCGGCCCGGGTGGCGCTGCGCTTCCGTGGTTGCTACTGGTGGCGTTCTCAGCACGGAGACGAGGCAGACGATGAGCGAAGGCGTGTTCGTACACCAGCTGGCGTTGGGGCCCTGGGACAACTTCATCACCTTCATTGGCGACGCGGACTCGCGAACCTGTGCGGTGGTCGACCCGGCTTGGGATGCCGCGACCATCCTCGCCGAAGCCCAGCGACTCGACGTTCGCATCACGCATGTGCTGTGCACCCACAGTCACTTCGACCACGTCGATCAGGTCGAGCCGTTGCTCGAGACCGTGGACGTCCCGGTCTACATGTCGCGCGCGGAGGTCGAGTTCTCCGGGTTCCGCTGCAACAATCTCCAGGTCACATCTCCGGGCGACACGCTGCGGATCGGCACACATGTCGACGTCACCATGATGCACACGCCCGGGCATACGCCGGGGTCGACGAGCTACCGGGTCTCGGGAGCCATCGTGACCGGCGACACCCTGTTCGTCGACGGCTGTGGTCGCTGCGATTTCGTGGGGGGTGACCCCGAGACCATGTTCACCACGCTACGCACGCTGATGGCCGGATTGCCGGGCGACACCACGATGTACCCCGGGCACGACTACGGAGGCTCTCCCAGCTCCACGGTCGACGAGCAGCTCGCCCAAAACCCGTACCTCCAGCACGGCACGGTCGAGGATTTCGTCCGCCACCGGATGGACGGCAAGTCTCCGCAGACCTCACTTCCGCCGCGCCCCGACTGGAAGCCGCCCGGCTGATCGCAACCAGAAGGGCCGCGACATCTGACGGGACGGGGGTATCCTAGTCTCGTGGAGTCGGCATGACCCTCGAGACGACGGTGCCCCGGCCAGCCATGCCGACGTTGCTCGACGCTGTGCGTGGGTGTACGAGGCAATCGGTTGGGCGTGTGGGCCGGGTCAGCACCACGGCACGGGACTAGGCCGGCGTGGACGATGTACAGGCCTCGCTGCTGCGACGGGTGATGGTTCGGATGGCCGTCGCCGACGGCCGCTTGCACGATGCCGAGGTGTCGCGGCTACGGTGGAACGTGCGGCGACTGACCGGGCGGGTTCCCACCGTCGAGCAGGTCCAGGCCGACGCGGTGCGCCTGAAGGAGCAGGGCTGTCCGCTGGAGACATTGCTCGACGAGGTCCGAAACCGCTGCAACACCAGGACGCGACGCATGGTCGTGCAGGCCGGGTACATCATCGCGACGGCCGACGGTGAGGTGCCTGCCTCGGAGGAAGCGCTGCTGCTGGAGATTGCCCGCGCCCTGGGGATCGGGCCCACCGAGTTCCATGCCCTGGTCAGTCCGATGGCGCTGGCCCGCGCACTCGAAGGCAGTTGATGACCGTCACGTACGCCAGCGGACGGGCCTGACGGCCGGGCTCGTCGCCAGCGAAAGTCATTTCATGCGTGATTTCAGAATCTTGTCGGTGGCACCGCAGGCGGGGATTCCCCGGTAGGCCATCAACCCACCTCATCGGGTTTGCAGGTGGACCGAATCGACTGTGGAACGTCGGTTACGATGCATCCCGCCGTATGCCTGCCCCCGGCGACGCCACCGCCCAGTTGCCTTCGGGTACTCGACTGGGTGGCCGATACATCATCCGCAAGCTGATGGGCAGCGGCGGGATGTCTCAGCTGTATCTCGGTGAGCACGAGATCATCAGCAAGCCAGTTGCGATCAAGGTGCTGGCCGAGTCGATGTGCACCCAAGAGGCGGTGGTCGGTCGGTTCTTGCACGAGGCACGTGCGTCTTCGAAGGTCCAGCACGAGCACATCGTGGAGGTCACCGACTTTGGTGGGGCCGACGACGGGCGCCCGTTCATGGTGATGGAGTATCTGGACGGTGAAGACCTCGGCGAGACGCTGATCCGCGAGGGTCCGTTTTCGTGGGAGCGCGCGCGACCCATGCTGCTGCAGCTGCTCGCGGCGCTTCAGGCCGCCCACGATGCGGGAGTGATCCATCGCGACATCAAGCCCGAGAACATCTTCCGCATCTCGCGGATGGGCAGCGACGACTACATCAAGGTGCTCGATTTTGGGATCGCCAAGGTCTACGAGGAAGGCCAGGTCACTCCGTCTACCCCGCAGACGCTCGACGGCAAGGTCCTGGGCACGCCCGCGTATATGTCCCCCGAGCAGTGCCTCGGTGAGGATCTCGATGCCCGCTCGGATCTGTACGCGGTGGGGGTGATCGCCTTTCAGATGCTGACCGGTCACACCCCGTTCGAGAGCAAGGCGCCCATCGAGGTGATGCGCAAGCACGTGTACGAGGCCGTGCCGCCGATGGCGGAGGTCGATCCGGAGCTCGGGCTTCGCGGGCCGTTCGAGATCGTCGTGCGCCGAGCGCTGGAGAAGAATCCCAACGATCGCTACCAGTCGGCGTGGGACTTCGCCGAGGCATTGTTCGAAGACATCGACCTGCTGTCGTCGAGCGTGCTGCCGGGGTTGCGGAATCTGTTCCGTCGTCGTGCGCGACGCGGGTAGAGGTCGTGGCTACTGATCTTCGCTCTCCCATTCGCGCTCCCACAGGAGCTGGGTGATACGCATGCGACCGGCGATCTTCAGCGCCTTGGCGAGCGCGAGTGGGCCCTCGGGTGCGCGGGTGCGGTGATCGGGCATCGAGACCCCGAACGCCCATCCATCGGGCGCTTGGCACGTGACCAAGTCCGTTTCCTCCGGAAAGTAGGTGCACACCAAGCCCTCGATGTCCGCGATGGCCTGGAAGCGCTCTCCGAACTGAACCCCATGGATCGCGATGCCCGGGCTGGGCACCGAAGCGGAGAAGAACCGAGACCGGTAGGTGGTCGCGAACAGCTCGCTGCGGGGCTTGGTGACGCGGACGGACAATCGGTCGTCCTCGCCCTTGACCTCGACTCCGGGGAACACGGCGGTCATGTCCTCGCGACTGACCTCGTCGCGCTCGCTCAGGGCTCGGACGACCTCCTGCAACGACGCATCGGGGAAGCTGGGCGGTGGTGGGCTCGCGGTCGCGGAGGGCTGGGGGATGTCTCCGCGTGCGTCATCGGTGGCCGTCGCCGACGGCATGACGGCAACGCAGCGTCCGCCCTGGCACGCGACGCCCGTGGCCTGGACCGGGCTGACCGCGGAGCACATGGTGCAATCGGGATGCTGGCAGCGCGCGCTGTCGGCCTGCTGCTGGGCGTGGCTCATGGCCTTGGGGTCTTGCGGACACGCGCAGCACTCGACGGCCAGCGTGCAATCGGCGTCAGACGTGCAGCGATTGAGTGCATCGGGGCTGGGGGGCAACCCCGGCGGCCCCGACTCGGGGGTTGGCGGCGCAGGCTTGGATTGGGGGGCCGGCGGGTCGTCGGCAGCAGGAGTGGGCGCCTCGGACCCCGGGGAGGTACAGCCGGGGCTTGGAAGCGCCACGGTCATGCAGACGGCCAGGGCTCGGGGTCCGGTGCGGAAAATCATGAGATCGAATGGACGCGGGACGACGACTTTAGCTTCCCACCATCGTCACCGGATCGGCGCTGACCCTGCAACCATGGCGTTCGATCCGCGTCGATGCAGCTGGATGCGGGCGTCATCGATGATCTGCGGGATCGTGCTGTCGGCCTCGACGGGCTGCGGCGCGCTGGAATCGGCGGTCTGCGGCGATCCATCGGCGGCAGCCCCCACGGAGCTTCACTGCCCCGACACCATCGAGGCTCCACCCGCCGAGGACGCGAGTGCAGCGGTGCCCGATCCCGACCCGGCGACGGTGCGCCCCGACGCCGTGGCCTGTGAGGCGTTCGTCGATCACATGGTGGTCGTCACGGCCCAGTCGTTGTGGGTGCCGGCCGAGAACCTGTTCACGGCGGGCGAGCGCACCGCGGCCATCGAGCACTGCGTTCGATACGCACACCCCTTGCTGATCGAGTGCGGCGAGCAGGCTCAGGTGTTGCCCTATTTCCAGACGTGCCTGTTCACCAAGGCCATCCCGCGCCCCGAGGGGAAGGCCCCTGCGCGCGAGGCCTGCGAGCGCTACCGTGAACACGGCCGCGAGATGATCGAGATGCTCCAGACGCGGACCACGGGCGGCACGTCTGCGCCGAGCAGTGCACGACTGGAAGCGGCGACGGTCGACAGCTGTGTCACGTCGCTCACCCCCGAGCAGGTCGAGTGCGGCCTCATGGCCAACTCCCAGCTGTCGATGCTGTCGTGCTTCAGCCCGTACGGGGTGGCGGAGCGCAACTGGTCCACGGCCGAGGAGTGCGAGTCGTATGCCGATCACATGATCAATGTGCTCGGCAGCTATGTGCTGGCTGGGTTTCCCAAGCCGCCAGGATCGATCGAAGCGCTCCAGCTCAGCGGACTTGCAACGTACGCGGTGCCGCAGCTGCAGCGGTTCCAGCTGGTGAACCTGTGTCACTCACTCGATCGCAACCTGGCGCTGTGTCATGCCGCGGCCAAGACGGCAGCCGACCTGGGAGAGTGCGAGCCCTGAGTCTGCGGGGCTCGGCTCGCGCTGGCGTGGAGGCTGGCCAGGGGTCGCGAGCCGAGGGGTGGGCCGCTGACCTCGGCTCGAAGTCGGCTGCGGATCGGCGCACGCAGGGCTGCGTAGCGCAGCGCATCCGCCCGCAACGGGCGCTGTGACGACGAAAAGGACGCGGGCCTCCCGCTCGTTCGTGGACGTCGTGGAGCGCAGACGCACGTGGCCGAATTCGGACCCAATGAAACCCCGGTTCGATGGGGTTGTTCGCGGGCCATCCGGCCGCGTGTACCACCCTGGACCGTGAGCCAGGAGGGTCTGGGCAGGCCGACACGGAAGTGTACACTCCGGCGCATGTTCACGGCCCGACGTGTTCTGATTGCCGCAACGCTCTTCGCTCCGCTCGCACTGACCAGCTGCGGCAAGAAGAACAACACGGAGACCCAGCCCCCCATCACCCCGGCTCCGGCCGTGGACGCCGAGGCGACGCCCTCGATCGCCACGCCGCCGCCCGCCGCGGTCGAGCACGTCAATGTCACTGGCAGCATCGAAGGCCTTGGCGACATCTTCGGCTCGGTCAAGATGATGACCGAGAGCTGGATGCCCGACGACGCTCTCGATCCCCAGGCGCAGCTGCAGGCGATACTGCTCGGCATGGGCTTCGGCCCTGGCTTTTGGGGCAACCTCGATCTCGACGGGCTGCACGCGTTCAGCAACGCCACCGCGATCAACGGTGGACCGGACGACAACCGCTTGTCCGCGAGCATCGCGGTCGTCGATGCGCGCAAGCTGATCGAGAACCTGCCGCAGTCGCAGCGACCGTCACCGCTGGGCGAGGGCATGTGGGAGCTGGCCATCGACGCCACGCGGCTGCTGATGCGAGAGCAAGGCAAGGAGCTGCTGCTGGGGCTGTCGACCGGCGACGTCGATCAGGCGGGCAAGCTCCGCGCGACCACCTCGGCCGGGCGACGGCTGCGGCTGCGTGCGACGAACGTGCCCACCGACGACATCGATCCCGCGAGCGTGCTGGACGGCCTGCCCCCCGACAGCAAGTTGGTGAAGGACCTGTCCGCCGTGCTGCGCGAGCTCGACGCGATCACCTTCGAGACCGACGTCGGCACCACGCGTGATCTCCAGGTCGAGCTCGGAGCGGCGGCGCCGTTCCACAAGCTGGGGCTCGAGCCCATCGGCAAGCCCCGGGCGGCCTCCACGGCCCTCGAGGCGCGGCTGCCCGGCAACCCGATGTTCGTCACCACGATGTCGTGGGGAGACCCGGCGCTGCTGCACTCGCTGATCGACTCTCTGCCCGTATCGGATCTACCCGAGCCGATCAACGGCATCGCTCGCCGCGCCATCGAGAGCAGCCACGCCTTGCTCGACCAGGTCGCCAGCGACGTGGCCATCGCGATGTACATCAACAAGAAGGGCCAGGCCACGTTCTTGGTCGCGGCGGATGTGAAGGACGAGGCCAAGACCAAGGCAGGGCTGCAGGGCATCCACCAGGTGCTGCTCGACGGGGCGCAGGCTCAGGCCACGATGACCGGCAACAGCAAGAGTGCGTCGCTGTCGGCCAAGCTGGACCTCGACGGGCTGAAGGTTCCCGGAGGCAAGGCCGACCGCCTGACGGTCACCTTCCCCAAGGACCTGATGCCCGACGTGCGCAAGGCCAAGATCTTCCTGCGCAAGAGCTCGCTCGACACCATCAGCTACGTGGATGAGGGCACGGCCATCCTGGCCATCGGCGCCGGAGCACGAAGCCTGGTGACCGACATCGCCAAGTCGCTGGGCAAGACCCGCAAGAGCAGCCTGGCCCAGCACGCCGGCCTTGGAGCGCTGCGCCAGAGCATGGGCGGCTGTCAGGTCTGCATCGCTGGCGATCCGCTCGACTACCTGCGCTTCCGGCTGATGCTGGTGCGTGACGACGCCGACGACAAGGCGGTGGTCAAGAAGGCGGGCGAGAAGATGTACGGCCTGAGCAAGGTCGCCTCGGTCGGAGACTCCGCCTTCGGGATCAAGGTCCAGGCCGACACCGCCTCGGTGGGATTGGTGGTGCCGCAGGGCACCCTGTATGCGCCGCGGGCCTCGGTCGAGACGATGATCGAGATCAACAGCTTCGTCGACGACCCGCAGACGGTCGACGCGGACTAGTCGCAGGACGGTATCGTGCTCCTCGCCGCGGTCGTACTTGCGGCAGGAGCTTCGACGAGGATGGGTCGGCCCAAGGCGCTACTTCGGTGGCGGGGCCGGCCCTTCGTGCATCATGCGGTGGCCCAAGCGCGGGCGGCCGGAGCCACCACGGTGATCGTCGTCGAGGGCGCGGTGGCGCTGCCGGGGGAGGCGCTCGGGGGGGCGAGTCGAGTCCGCAACGAAGCCTGGGCGCAGGGGCCCCTGGGCAGCGTGCAGGTGGGCCTCGCTGCGGCACGCGAGGCTTGCCCCGCAGCCGAGGCGATCGTGGTGGTGGCCGTGGACCGGCCCCACGTGGAGGCGAGCACACTCCGAGCGCTGGCAGCCGCGGTCGACGACGATGCACAGGCGATCTGGCAGCCGCGATACCAGGGGCGTCGCGGGCATCCGATCGTGTATCCCGTAGATCTGGTCGCGAGGCTGTGTGCGCTGCGGCCCCCACAGACACCGCGCACCCTGCTGGCCGAGCCGCAGGTCGCGGCACGGCGGCGGCAGATCGACGTGGACGATGCCGCCGTCCTCGACAACCTCGACCGACCCGAAGATCTCGCACGACTGCCAGACTGAGACCTGACAGCCGAGGCTGGTATCGTCCGCGGCCATGGAGCTTTCGACGATCTCCGCCCTGAACCCGAGCCTCGACTCCGAGCGGCGCCTGCTGACCCTGACGCTCGATCACGGCAAGGCCAACGAGATGGGGACCGCGCAGCTGACCGCGCTGGAGAACCTGTGCGCGTTGCTGGAGACCGATTCCTCGGTCAGTTGTCTGTGCACGACGAGCGCACGGGTGTCGTCCAAGGGCACGCCGATCTTCATCGCGGGAGCCAACGTCACCGAGCGCAGCGACTGGGACGATGATCGGGTCAAGGCGCACGTGCTGCGCCAGCGCGAGTTGATGCGAAGGCTGAGACGCTTGCCGTTGTTCACGGTGGTGCTCAGCCACGGCGTGACGCTGGGGTGGGGGGCGGAGTTTCTGCTCACCGCCGACTACTCGCTGGCGACTCCGGCCGCGAGCTTCGCCCTCCCCGAGACGGGACTGGGGATCTTGCCTGGTGCGCGCGGGACGGCGGAGTTGGCCCTGCAAGTGGGGCCGGCGCATGCGCTGCGTCTGGGCTGCACCGGGGAGAGCATCGATGCGGCTGAGGCTCAGCGCATTGGGCTGGTGCAAGAGGTCGTGGACGATCTCGATGCGGGCCGCTGGCGGGTGGAGGCGCTGGCCGAGCGGCTGTGCAAGCGATCCCCCACAGCGATTGCAGCGTACAAGCAAGCGTTGCTCGATGGACTCGGGCAGCCCGAGCAGGTGCGCCTCGAGTGCGAGCGTGCGGCCTATGAGCGGACTGTCGACACGGGGGAGGCCGCGATCGGGCGTGCGAGCTTTGCTGCGATTCGAAAAGGGGCGACGCCCGAATGGGGCCCACGGCGCTGAAGTCCCCGACAATGCGGGCTCGTGCCGGGACGCCCGACCATCGTTGGTGCTGAAGGAGGTCTCCTACACGCGCAGGTGTCCGCTTCGATGTGTGGAAACCGTTGAGTGCTGTCCGGCGTTCGATGACAAGAGCGTTCGTGCGCAGGATGTCCTACACTCCAGGAACGTCGTCATTGCAGCACTCCTTCGTCTAGCTTGCTACTCTGAGTGAAATCTCTGCAACGTGCAGGACAAACACATGGAGTCATCCGCAACCTTCTATCGGCGTCGACGGCCACCGTGGGGCAGTTGTCCGTGTTCACGGCTGTCGTTACAGTCCGGGCGCGATTTCGAGGCAAGCCCGTTACCGCGGTAGCGGCCCGTGAGCCCCATGACATCCCCGGACGTCAAAGATGACGCCGCGCTCCGCGAGCCCGAGCCCGAGCCCGAGTCCCCTCGCGCTCGACCCGACCGCATTGCGGGGCGGTATCGCGTGCAGGGGTTGCTGGGGAAGGGCGGTTTTGGTGCGGTCTACGAGGCGGTCGATGAGCTCGATGACCGTGCGGTCGCGGTCAAGCTGATCCGCCGCGACATCGCCTCCGACCCTCGGCTGACCCAGGCCTACGATAGCTCGCAACACGCCGTCGACCTCAGCCGCGGGGTTCGACGCAACGTGACGCGCAGTTTCGGCCCCCCCAGTAGCCACGGCGGGGACAATGTCGCGCAGGCGTTCAAGGACGAGTTTCGGCTGCTGACGCAGCTGCACCATCCCAACCTCGCGGGCGTCTACGACTTTGGCCGCTGCTCTGACAGCGACAGCTTCTACTTCACGCAGGAGCTGGTGGATGGCGTCGAGCTGACGGCGCTGCTGCGGAGCGCGTCTCGTGAGCTGATCGTCGAGATGTTCGTGCAGCTGGCCCGGGCGCTGGACTACA